>JAQGJZ010000058.1 GCA_028290385.1 Enterovirga sp. | reverse complement strand
CGAAGACCGCCGAGACCGAGCTCGACGTCGTCGAGGGCATGCAGTTCGACCGCGGCTACCTGTCCCCGTATTTCGTCACGAACGCGGAGAAGATGGTCGTCGAACTCGAGGATCCCTACATCCTCATCCACGAGACGAAGCTCTCGTCGCTCCAGGCCATGCTGCCGGTGCTCGAGGCCGTCGTTCAGACCGGCAAGCCGCTCCTGATCGTCGCCGAGGACATCGAGGGTGAGGCTCTGGCCACGCTCGTCGTCAACAAGCTCCGCGGCGGCCTGAAGGTCGCGGCCGTGAAGGCGCCGGGCTTCGGCGACCGCCGCAAGGCCATGCTCGAGGACATCGCGATCCTGACCGCTGGTCAGACGATCTCCGAAGACCTCGGCATCAAGCTCGAGAACGTGACGCTCCAGATGCTCGGCCGCGCCAAGCGCGTCCGCATCGAGAAGGAGAACACCACGATCATCGACGGCGCCGGCCAGAAGGCCGACATCGAGGGTCGCGTTGCTCAGATCAAGGCGCAGATCGAGGAGACCACCTCGGACTACGACCGTGAGAAGCTCCAGGAGCGTCTGGCCAAGCTCGCAGGTGGCGTCGCGGTGATCCGCGTCGGCGGCTCGACCGAGGTCGAGGTGAAGGAAAAGAAGGACCGCGTCGACGACGCTCTCCACGCCACCCGCGCGGCGGTCGAGGAAGGCATCGTTCCGGGCGGCGGCGTTGCGCTGCTGCTCGCCAAGAAGGCGGCCGCGGCCGTGAAGTCGGACAACCCTGACGTCCAGGCCGGTGTGAACATCGTGCTGAAGGCGCTCGAGGCTCCGCTCCGTCAGATCGCCAGCAACGCCGGCGTCGAAGCCTCCATTGTCGTGGGCAAGATCCTCGACAACGGCGGCGAGACCTACGGCTTCAACGCCCAGACGGAAGAGTATGGCGACCTCCTGCAGGCCGGCATCGTCGATCCGGCGAAGGTCGTGCGTGCGGCCCTTCAGGGCGCAGCCTCGGTTGCGGGCCTGCTGGTCACCACGGAAGCCATGATCGCCGAGGCTCCGAAGAAGGAGTCCGCTGGCGGTGGCATGCCGGGCGGCGGCATGGGCGGCGGCATGGGCGGGATGGACTTCTAAGGAAGTCCGCTGGCCTGACGCCTGGGTCCGGTTCGCCGGACCCGGCCGAAGTCAAACAACGGAAGGGCCGGCGCAAGCCGGCCCTTTTCGTTTGTGCGGGGCTCCGGACACGCTACCCTCTGGCTGCTTCGGCCGATCCGGCCGGGACGGAGGGTTGCGGTGGCAAAGGGTCAGATGAAGTCGAACAAGGAAGCCAAGAAGCCGAAGAAGGAAGTGGCGAAGACGATCGCGGCGAACCCCTCCACGAAGGGCCTGACGATCAAGAAATAGGGCAGCGTCCCGTCTGCCTCAGGGGCCGCGGTGGCCGGGATCTCCCGACCACCCGAGCCCGCTACGCCTCGGCCGGCGTGATGCCGAGTTCGGCGAGCTTCGCGCGCACGGCCTCGATCGGCTTCTTCAGCGCCAGGCTGATCGTCGCGACGGGAATGCGCTCGCGCGCCATTTCGGTGAGGCGCTGAATGGCCTCCACCGTCCAGCCCTGCTGCTGATCCATCATTCCCTCCCTGCTGGTCTTGTCCGGGTCAACGCCCGGGGCAGGGGCCGGTTCGCTCAGGCGAGGACCACGACCTTCGTGCCGACCGGGACGCGGGCGTAGAGGTCGATGACATCCTGGTTGATCATGCGGATGCAGCCGGACGAGACGGCCGTGCCGATCGTCTCGGGCTCGACCGTGCCGTGGATGCGGAACAGCGTGTCCTTGTTGCCCTGCCAGAGATACAGGCCGCGGGCGCCGACCGGGTTGTCCGGCCCGCCCTTCATGCCGACGCCGCTCGGCAGCTTCTTGTGCTGCGGCCGGATGTCGGGTCGGCGCTTGATCATCTCCTTGGGCGGATACCAATCCGGCCATTCCTGCTTGGAGCGGATATCCGCCACCCCGGACCAGCCGAACCCCTCCTTGCCGACGCCGACGCCGTAGCGCCGGGCGCGCCCGTTCGGCCCGACATGGTAGAGAAAGCGCGCAACCGGATCGACCACGACGGTCCCGGGCTTCTCCTTGCCGGTATACTCGACGTCCTGGCGCAGAAAGGCGCGGCCGAGCTTGGCGTATTCCACTGCCGGAACCGGGAAGGGCTCGTTCTTCATCTCGCCATAGATCGCCGCGTAGTCGAATCCGGCGCCCTCGGGAGGGGTGGCGGCGAGCCCGTTCACCGGCGCCCGTTCGGCGGAGGGGCCCCCCGGGGCAACGCAGCCGGCCAGGCCGGACCCGGCCGCTGCGGCCAGACCCGCCAGGAGAACGCGACGGCTCGTGATGATCATCTAGGCTCCGGCGAGAAAAAGGGCGCTGCGAGCGCGAAGCGTTGCCTCATATGCGCCACCCGGGACTTGCCTCGTCAAGGACATCGGGCGGCCTCCGAGCCCTGCCGAAGGGGTTGGCCTGCGTATGCCGGCCCAGTGTGGCGTTGGGGCACCTCCGCCAGACGGGCGGGGAGGGGAATGCCGCCCCGCCCGGCCGTCCGGCCAGACAGCCTGATCGGTTCGGCAGCGGCACGGGTTTCGGACCCCATTCGGCTTTATGCGTTATAGCCCGGGCCGGAACCCGGAGGGACAATGCCCGTCGTCGCGGCCTATCTGTATCGACACGGACAGCGCGCGCGGCCGGTCTCGCTCGCCGAGCCGCTCGCCTGCGCGGCCGACCAGTCGGAATTCGTCTGGATCGGCCTCGTCGAGCCCTCGGAGGAGGAGCTCCGGCTGCTCCAGGAAACCTTTGGCCTGCATCCGCTGGCGGTGGAGGATGCCCTGAAGGCGCATCAGCTTCCCAAGGTCGAGGTTTATGGCGACCAGTTGTTCGTGGTCGCCCGCACCGCGCATCTGGAGGGCGACCAGATCGTCTATGGCGAGACCTCGGCCTTTGTCGGAAAAAGCCACGTCATCAGCGTCCGCCACGGCTCCGCCCGGGCGCACACGCAGCTGCGGGCCCAGCTCGAGGCGGCGCCTGGGCTCCTGAAGCTCGGCGTCGACTACGTCCTGCACGGCATTCTCGACTTCATCGTCGACGGCTACCTGCCGATCGTCGAGGCGATCGAGGAAGACGTGCTGCGGATGGAGCAGAAGACGCTCGAATCCTGCCTCGCCCGCGAGGAGATCCACCGTTTGTTCCGGCTGCGGCGCGAACTGATCCGCTTCGGCCGGGTGATGGGGCCGATGTCGGAGGTCGCCAGCAAGCTCGTGAATCTCGACCTGCCGTGCATCGATCCGGACGTGAAGCCCTATTTCCGCGACGTGCTCGACCATGTGCGGCGCGTCGAGGTGCTGGTGGCGGGGCTGCGCGACGTGCTCACCTCCGTGTTCGAAGTCTCGACGCTGCTGGAGCAGCAGCGGCAGGGCGACATCACGCGCCGGCTCGCGGCCTGGGCCGCAATCCTCGCCGTCCCGACCGCGATCGCCGGCATCTACGGCATGAACTTCGAGTACATGCCCGAGCTCAAGATGCGCTACGCGTACTACGTCGTGGTCGGGGTGATCGCGGTGGTCTGCGCCGGGCTGTATTGGCGCTTCCGGCGCACGGGCTGGCTCTGAGCATCGCGGGCCGACCAGCGCTCGCCCGAGGCGGGTGCGGCCCCATCCAGCGGACGGGCCGCTACTGGACCAGCCGCACGGAGGCGTTCGGGCCGATGCCGTCGGGCACGGGAACATCCGTCGCGCCGTAATTGGTGTTCAGCACGAGGTTCGGCGATTGCAGCAGCTCGATCCGCTGCGCCACGATCGCCGTATAGGCGGACCGGTCCGCCACGGGATTTCTCGCATCCACCGTGAGATAGCCCCGCGGCAGGTAGATCGTGCCGACGAGGTTGCGGGCGTTGTCGCTTGTGATCTTGTACGCGCGCGTCTCCGGCGCGTTTCTGTCGCCGAAGAACAGGATGCCGGCTAGGTCGCCTTCCTTCCGAGCCGTGAGGTCGACCGTCGACGTGGACAGAAAATCGAAGTTCGCGTTGGTGCCCGTGAAGTAGATCCCGACGTCGCGCCCGTAGAGCCGGGAATTGTCGTCGACCCGCAACGGGCCGTCGCGCATTACGTAGACGCCCGGATTGAGCGTCACCCGGGCGCCCGCCTTGATCTCGATCCCCTCGCAATAGACGCCCGGAAACAGGGATCCGTCGGACGTGATCACGAGCTTGCTCGCCGAGCTGCATCCCCCGATCGGCGGCGCTGGCCGGCCCGCGAGGGGATCGGCCCGTTTTGGGCAGTCGGCGACCCGATCGCCGGAGAAGTTGCCCGGTCCCCCCTCGTAGCCGCCGGCCGAGCACATCAGCGGGGCGGTGACGAGGGCTGCGGATTTGGAGGCAAAGCCTTTGGGATCACGCGAATTCGACTGCACGAGGCAGTCCACGCCCGAGAGGCGTGAGGAGGCGTCCAGCATGATCGCGCCGGATTTTTCGGGATCGAGCGCCAGAACGCAGATCTTCCGCCCCTCGGACCGGGTCGCCAGCGCGGTCGCCTCCAGCGTGCCGCTGCCCGGGGTGAAGATGTGGCTGAGCAAAGCCCGCCGCGGCTGCCGCAGGAGAACCCGCACGCCGCGGCCGCCGTCATGTGCGCTCGCCTCGACGGTCAGCTCGCTGTCGCGCTCCGCACCCAGCGCGGCTTCGACGACGCTGTTCACCACCGCGTCGATCCGGTCCTGCGAGGCTGGGGCGGTCGCGAGGTCGCTGGCTGCCGCGAGGGCGCCCGTATCGGCGGCCTTCTGCAGCATCTGGGTCTGCCGGAACCACACGCCGTAATCCACCGCGACGCCCACTGCGCCGAACAGGACTGGCGTGACCAGGGCGAGCATCAGAACAGTGGCGCCGCACTCGTCACCGAGCAGGCGGCGAGCGAAGTCCAGTCCCCCCGTTCTGGCGGGGCACGGCGAGCCGACAAGGGCCATGCATAACCAGTACGCGAAGCCGGTGAAGCAGGCCTAAACGCGACCGGCGAATACTCAGCTCAGCGAAAGATCGCGCAGCCCTGCCATCGAAAGGCTTGAGTGAGTCTTCGCCGTGCGCGGCGAAGACCAGGCTCTGCAAGCCGGCTTTCGTGCGCCTTCACTCCTCCTTGAAGCCGTATTCGGGGGTTCCCTGCTGATTGCCGTAATACTTGTAGGGCAGGAACTTGCCGCTCATCGAAATGCGGACCCGGTCGCCTTTGGGGTTCGCCTCGCGGGCGAAGGAGATGTCGAAGTCGATCGCGGACATGATGCCGTCGCCGAACTCCTCCTGGATCAGCTCCTTCCAGGCCGGGCCGTTGACCATCACCATTTCGTAGAAGCGGTAGATGAGCGGATCGGTCGGCGGCATCGGCGTGCCGGTGCCGCGATACGGGATCTCGTTCAGCATCGCCTGCTCGGCGCTGGACAGGCCGAAGAGCTCGGCGGCCTTGGCGGCCTGGGGCTTCACCAGCTTCATCTGGCCGAGCAGTGCGCCGACGATCAGCACGTCCGACATGCCGCCGATCTCGTCGCAGATGTGGCGCCAGGTCCAGCCCTTCTCGCGCTTGATGTCCAGGATCTTCTCGGTGAGTTCTTCGCGCTTCATGGTGGTCTCCTTGCGGGTGATTGTTCCGCCTGGGCGGGAAGGAAGCTTTCGGCCTGCGGGCGCGTGAGCTTCGGAGCGGATGGCGGGTCCAACCGGAATCCCTCGCGGCTGCGCTCCGGGTGGTTCGGCGAGCGGGGATCCGCGCTCTCAGCCTGCCGCGGCCTCCAGGTGGCGCTCGGCCTCTCCGGCCCGGGGCAGGCGGGGCTCGGGTGCGGGGCCGCCGAGCCGCACCAGGGGCGGGTGGCGCGGGTCGTATCCGGGCGGCGGGTTGTCCCGAAACGTCTTCGAGCGCGAGACCAGGAAGTCGATGAGGTGGTTGCGGAGCGCGTAGTAGTTGGGATCGTGGTGGATCGCGCCCTGGCGGCGATCCGCCGGTAGCGGGTTCTCGACGATCTCCGCGATGCGGGCGCCGGGGCCGTTGGTCATCAGCACGATCTTGTCCGCGAGGTAGATCGCCTCGTCGACGTCGTGCGTGATCATGTAGACGGTCTGCCCAGTTTCGCGGCAGATGCGGCGGGCTTCCTCCTGCAGCGTGCCGCGCGTGAGGGCGTCGAGCGCCGAAAAGGGCTCGTCCATCAGCAGGATCTTGGGCTCGATCGCCAGCGCGCGGGCGATGCCGACGCGCTGCTTCATGCCGCCGGAAAGCTCGGCCGGGCGCTTGTTCTCCGACCCGGCGAGCCCGACCTTGGCGATGGCGGCGCGGGCGCGCGCCTCGATCTCGGCCTTGGGGGCCTTTCGCCAGCGCGACGCGACCGCGTAAGCGACGTTGCCGAGCACGCTCTTCCACGGCAGCAGCGCGTGGCCCTGGAAGATGACGGCGCGGTCGAGCGCGGGGCCGGCGATCTCGCGCCCGTCCACGATGACGGTGCCGGCCGAGGGCGCATCGAGCCCCGCAAGAATGTTGAGCACCGTCGTCTTGCCGCAGCCGGAATGGCCGATCACGCAGACGAACTCGCCCCGCCGCACCCGCAGCCACAGATCCTCGAAGACGGTGGTCTCTCCGCCGCCCTTGGCCGGGTAGCGCTTCGCGATGCCCTCGATCGCAATCAGGTTCTGGCCCATCGCGCTCATTCCGGGAACGTGACCAGCTTCTGCGCCTGGGCGAGGAGTTGATCGAGCACCATGCCGACCAGGCCGATCGCCACGATGGACGTAATCACATCGACGATGCTCAAGTTGTTCCACTGGTTCCAGACGAAGTAGCCTATACCGGTGCCGCCGACGAGCATTTCAGCGGCGACAATGACGAGCCATGCTATGCCTATACTGATGCGCATGCCGGTGAGGATTGTCGGTGCGGCGGCGGGAAGGATGATCGTGAAGGCGCGGCGCAGCGGCCCGACCTCGAGCGTGCGGGCCACGTTGAGCCATTCGCGCCGGACGCTCGCGACCCCGAACGCCGTGTTGATGAGCATCGGCCAGAGCGAGCAGATGAAGATGACGAAGATCGCCGAGATGCCGGAATCCTTGATCGTGTAGAGGGCGAGCGGCATCCAGGCGAGCGGCGACACCGGCTTCAGCAACTGGATGTAGGGGTTCAGCGCGCGGCTCATCAGCGGCGACATGCCGATCAGAAAGCCGATCGGGATGGCGACGAGAACGGCCGCCAGATAGCCGATGCCGACCCGCAGGATCGACCAGGCGAGCTGGATCCCGATGCCCTTGTCGTTGGGGCCCTTGTCGTAGAACGGGTCCTTCAGGTGGCCCCAGATGGTGCGGCCCACATCGAGCGGCCCGGGCATCGCGGATTTGCCCTCGGTCGCGGTGGCGCCCATGAGCTTGGCGTATTCCGGGTCCATCTGCTGGGTCGGCCCGGTCCCGCTGACGCCGATCTGCCAGAGCGCCAGAAAGGCGGCGAGGATCAGCGCCGAAACCGCAAGCGCCTGGAGGCGGACGGCGAGACTCATGCGCGGAGCTCCGCACCCGCCGCACGAGGCGGGGCGCTGCACCCCGCCCGGAAGGGCGGCGCCATCAGCTCGCCCGCTTGATCGAGAACGAGGCCAGGTACTCCTCCGGCTTTGCCGGATCGAAGCTCTTGCCCATCACCGAGAAGCTCTTGGTGGTCGCCTTCGGGGGCGTGAGACCCTGCTGCTCCATCAGCTTCTGGGCGTCGGTCGCGAGATAAACCTGCTTGGCGATGGCGGCGTAATCGACCTCGCCCTTGATCTGGCCCCAGCGCTTCATCTGGGTCAGCATCCACACGGCGAAGCTCTCCCACGGGAAGGCGTCGAAATCGGCGCGGTTGGGCACCTTCTGCACCTGCCCGAGCCCGTCCGCGAAGGTGCCGGTGAGGACCTGCTCCACCACGACCTGCGGCTGGTTGAGGTAGTTCGCCGGCGCGATCGCGGCCGCGATCTCCTTCCGGTTGTCGGCTTTCGAGGCGTAGGTCGTCGCGTCGATGATCGCGCGCAGCAGCGCCGCGTAGGTGTTCGGCAACTGCGTGATGAACTCGCGCGACGCCGCGAAGGCGCAGCAGGGGTGCCCGTCCCAGATGTCCTTGGACAGGATGTGGATGAAGCCGACCCCGTCATAGACGGCGCGCTGGTTCATCGGATCCGGCCCGAGGAACCCGTCGATGTTCTCGGCCCGCAGGTTCGCGACCATTTCGGGCGGCGGCACGGCCCGGATCTGGACGTCCGCGTCGGGGTCGATGCCGTGCTCCGCGAGGTAGTAGCGCAGCAGGTAATTGTGCATCGAGTAGTCGAAGGGCACCGCGAACTTGAAGCCTTTCCAGCTCTTCGGATCGCGCTTGTCCTTGTGCTTCAGGCCGAGCGTGATCGCCTGGCCGTTGATGTTCTCGATCGCCGGTACGGCGTAGGGCACCGGGTTCGAGCCCGCCCCGACCGTGATGGCGAGGGGCATCGGCGAGAGCATGTGCGCGGCGTCGTATTCCTTGTTC
>JAQGJZ010000053.1 GCA_028290385.1 Enterovirga sp. | reverse complement strand
CGCGCCCGGTTCGCCTTCAGATCCCAAAGGGCGATGTCGAAGGCGGAGAGGGCCAGAACGGTCGGACCGCCGCGGCCGCCGTAATGCGTCGCCCACCAGGCCTTGAGCCAAAGCCGCTCGATCTCGTCCGCCTCCTCCCCGGCCATCAGCTCGACGAACTCGTGCCGAAGCACGGCGTCGATCGCGGCGCCGTTGCGCCCGACCGTGTAGGTGTAGCCGACGCCCTCGGCCCCATCCGCGTCCCGCAGCCGCACCGTGTTCAACTCGAAGGCGCGCATCTCGCCATGGGTCGAGTCGGTCAGGACCTCGGGCAGCGGAATGCGATAGAAACCGGGCTCGATGGCGACGAGTTTGGGCATGCGTTTCTCCCGGCCGGCGCTCCTTCGGCGCCGTGCTCGGCGGCATCGAAGCATCGCGTGCAGCGCCTGGCCAGCGGCCGCCGGCTTGCGCCCGAGCGCCGCAGACGGCAGGTCCAAAGAATGTCCGGCGCGCTCACGAGCTTTCTGCTCGTTTATTCCGGGCTCTTCTCGATCATCAATCCGATCGGCGGGGCCGTCATCTTCAGCCAGGTCACGGCGGGGCGCAGCCGTGACGAGCGCCTCGCGCTGGCCCGTCGCATCGGCCTCTACTCGGCGCTCATCATGCTGGGGGCGCTCTGGTGCGGCGGCGCCATTCTCGCCTTCTTCGGGGTGAGCATCGCGGCGCTGCGGATCGCTGGCGGGCTGATCGTCGCGAGCTTCGCCTGGCAGCTTCTGCATGCCCCTGAGAAGCGGGAGGAGGCGAAACAAGGTCAGGCGCAGGAATCCGAAGGTCTCGAGGCGATCGCGTTCTTTCCGCTCACCCTCCCGTTCACGACCGGGCCCGGCACAATCTCGGTCGCGGTTGCGCTCGGAGCAACGGTGCCGGCCGGGTCGCCGGGCTATGCGGCCTTCGTCATCATGGCGTCGCTCGCGGCGCTCGCCATGGCCGGCACGGTCGCCCTCGCCTACGGGTCGGCGGACCGCGTGGTTCGGCTCCTCGGGCAATCCGGCGCCCGCGTCGTCTCGCGCCTGTCGGCGTTTCTGCTGCTCTGCGTGGGCACACAGATCGCCCTGAACGGCATCACCGACTTCGTCCGGTCGCTCTGACGCGCCGCCCGCGCTCCCGGCCCTAGCGGGACCGCGCCCGCGCGCCTCGTCGCATTC
Source organism: Enterovirga sp. (assembly GCA_028290385.1). Classification (GTDB taxonomy): domain Bacteria; phylum Pseudomonadota; class Alphaproteobacteria; order Rhizobiales; family Beijerinckiaceae; genus Enterovirga. The sequence continues at coordinate 9,886 of JAQGJZ010000053.1, read as the reverse complement.
AGTGGCGTTTGCGGAGGGGGCGGAACTGCGCTGCCGCGCCGCGCCCAATTTCAAGGCAAGGATCCGGATCGATGATGGGCCCGCCGGTCCGGCCATGACGCGGATGGGGCGAAGCTGAATGGCGGTTACGCCTGCCACGGGTTCGCCCCGAGATTGACACGACAACTTGCGCTTTCAGCGCTTCGTCCTTTACCTCCGACCGTTCTTGTTCGCGCCCAAAAAAAACGTCTGACTTTTCCGTGTGCGACGCTGGATATTCGGGCCGGACCCTATATACAAGTGCTCGCAAAAGATGTCGTGTCAGCCAATCGACGAGAGTTAGAACATGGAAGCCGCCCCCGACATTCAGCCGCAAGAACTGGTGGAGCTCACGAGCGAGATTGTGTCCGCTTACGTGGCCAACAACAAGATCCCCCCGGCGGAGCTGCCCGAGGTCATCGCCTCCGTGCACACGGCGCTGCGCAAACTCGACGAGAAAAAGCAGCCGGAGCCGGAGAAGCCTGCCCCGCTGATGCCGATCAAGAAGACGATCACGCCGGATTACTTGGTCAGCCTCGAGGATGGCCGCCGCTACAAATCGCTGAAGCGCCACCTCTCCGGCCGGGGCCTCACCCCGCAGGAATATCGGGACAAGTGGGGCCTCCCGAAGGATTACCCCATGGTCGCCCCGAACTACGCCAAGCAGCGCTCGGAGCTCGCCAAGGCGCTCGGCCTCGGCCAGCAGCGTCGCAAGAAGGCCGAAGCGGACGCCGCTGCGGCGGAAGCCGCGGCCCCCAAGCGTCGCGGGCGCCCGAAAGCCAACGCCGGAGCCTGAGCCTCCCTCTGATAGGTCTCTCGGAAGACGCTGACGAGACCCGGCCCATGCGGCCGGGTTTTTCGTTGGGCGAGCGCCGCGGCCGCCCTACGCGAGATCCGCCTCGCGGCCGCGATGCCGCTGGCCTATCCTGCCCACATGCTCCCGCTCTCCATCCTTGATCTGTCCTTTGTCCGGTCCGGCTTTCCGCCGAGTGCGGCCCTGCGCGACAGCATCGACCTCGCGCGCCATTGCGACGAGCTCGGATACACGCGCTACTGGCTGGCGGAGCACCACAACCTCCCCTCCGTTGCGAGCCCCGCGCCCGAGATCATGATCGGGCAGATCGCGGCGGTGACGCGCCGCATCCGGGTTGGCTCCGGCGGCGTCATGCTGCCGAACCACGCCCCTCTGCTGGTCGCCGAACGGTTCCGCATGCTGGAGGCGCTGCATCCCGGCCGCATCGATCTCGGCCTCGGCCGCGCGCCCGGCACGGACGGGATCACGGCGGTTGCGCTGCGCCGGCATCAGGAACAGCGGGGCGGAGACGAGTTTCTGGAGCGGCTGCACGAATTGATGCTGTGGGATACCGGCGGCTTCCCGGAGGATCATCCCTTCCGGCGCGTCGTCGCGATGCCGTCCGACATACGCCTGCCGCCGATCTTTCTCCTCGGCTCCTCCGGATACTCGGCCCGGTTGTCTGCGCAGCTCGGGATGGGGTTTGCGTTCGCGCATCATTTCGCGACGCATGACGTGGGCGACGCCATGCTGGCCTACCGGCAGGGCTTCACACCCTCCGACCGGCTGGCCCGGCCCCATGCGATCCTCGCGGTGTCGGCCATGGCGGCCGAAACCGAGAGCGAGGCCGAGCGACTGGCCTCAAGCCAGGACCTGACCTGGCTGCGCCGCGAGAGCGGCGAATACGCTCCCCTGCCGAGCCCTGAAGAAGCCGCCGCACGGACCTACTCCGAGTGGGAGCGCGAGCGCATCGGGCGCAACCGCCGGCGCATGTTCGTCGGGCGGCCGGATCAGGTGCGCGACCGGCTGCTGGACATGGCACGCGCGACGCAGGCGGACGAAATCATGATCACCTCAGCGATCCATGATCAGGCTGCGCGGCGCCGATCCTACGCGCTGCTGGCGGAGGCGTTCGGTGTCCCCCGGCCGGAAGCGGCCGGCGGCGCTAGCCGATGATTCCCGTCACCCGGAGCTGTTCCGCGGCCTTGGTGCGGACGGACATCGCGTTGCCGCGCCACTCGATCCGGACCGCGACCCACGCATAGGTCCAGATCGGCAGGATCATCAGGTCGCGCGCCAGGAAGGTCAGCAGCGAGCGCGGGGTCAGCGGCCATCCCTTGAGCCGCGCGAGCACGAATTCCGGCCCGTACCAAGCGAGCGCGACCAGCAGAACGACCGCGGGCACGCTGTAGCCATAGCCCCACGCCCAGAGCGCCCCCGCCGCCATGGGCACCAGGGCGCCGGTGCAGATTTCGGGAGCGAAGAAGAGCGGGAACGTGACCCGGCGCAGGCGCGCCCAGCGAAGCTGGCGGTACCAGACCTCGGCGGCCTTGCGCGGCCCGAGCGGCTGCTGGAACGGCGCATCGACCAGGTGGACCCGAAGGCCCGCCTTGCGCACCAGCTTGGTCGCCGCGGCGTCCTCGGCGATCTCGGCCGCGAGTGCCCGGATTCCCCCGCGGGCATCCAGGATGTCCTTGCGCCAGAGCATGCTTTTGCCCTGCGCGAAGCCGAAGCCGAGCGCCTCGCCGGCATATTGCCAGCGCGCCTGCAGGCTGTTGAGGAAGGCGCATTCCACCTCTGCCCAAAAGCCTTCCGGATGCGAGCCGGCCGGGGTGGAGCAGACGAGCCCCGTATCCTCTCGCCAGGACGCCTTCAGGCGCTGGACGTAGTCGCGCGGCATGAGAACGTTGGAATCGGCGAGGATCACCCAATTGTGCCGGGCTTCGTTCCAGCCGCGCACGCAATTGTTGAGCTTGGGGTTCTCGCTGATCTGCTCGTCGCCGATGATCAATTGCGACGGCACCTGCGGGTAAGCCGCCATCAGCCGCTCGACGAGCGGGATGATCGGGTCCGTCCCACGCGCGACGCAGAAGATGAGCTCGTAATCGGGGTAATCGAGCTCAAAGCCCGATCGAAGCGTCTTCTCGCTGAAATGCTCGATCCCGCAAACGGGCCGAACGATGGAGACCGGCGGCGGGTTCGCTTCGAGCGGCAGCGGCGCGCGCGGACCCCGGATCCGAACCATTGCCACGAGGATGCTGACGAGATTGACGACCGTCGCGCCAAGACACAGCGCGCCCGCCAAGAAAGCTCCCGTCATCCAAATCCCGCTCCAGAATACTGAGGGGCACTTAGAGAGCACAGCGGCTCGCCACAAGGTGCCGTGGCGCGCGACCCACGGCTCAGTCTATGATCGGGCAGCCTGAGCGGTGCGCGCAGCGCCGAGGAGGAGCCATGCAGGACCCAGCGGGTGCCGAAGCGGGCGAGGCCACGGGCGAGACCCTGCTGACGATCGACGAAGCGCTCGAGGTCGCGGTGCGGGCCCACCGCTCGGGCGATCTGTCGCTCGCCGAGGATCTCTACCGCCGGATCCTCGCGGCCGCTCCGGATTGTGCTCCCGCGCTGCATTTCCTCGGCCTTGTGCTGCATCAGACAGAGCGCTCCGCGGAGGGCATCGACCTCATCCGCCGGGCAATCGCCCACGCGCCCGACGACGCGGGGATGCACAACAACCTCGGCAACGTCCTCTCGCAACGGGCCCGGTACGACGAGGCGGCGGAGGCGTATCGGGCTGCGATCGCCATCGCGCCGGGGCATGCGGATGCGCTCAGCAACCGGGGGGCGGCGTTGCGGCAGCTCGGCCGGCGAGATGAAGCCGAAACCTGCTACCGGCAGGCGATCGAGGCCGATCCGCGACACAGGGAGGCGCATGACAATCTGGGACGGCTCCTGTCCGCATCCGGACGGATCGACGAGGCCATCGCCTGCCTGACGCGCGCGCTGGAGCTGCAGCCCCGCAACGCCGAGAGCCGCCGCGTGCTGGCGGCCGCCTACGCGGCGCTCGGCGAGCAGGAGAAGGCGTCAGCGATCCTGAGGGATTGGCTCGCGGACGAGCCCTTCAGCCCGACAGCCCGGCATCTGCTCGCAGCCGTCTCCGGCCAAAACGTCCCCGAGCGTGCCGACGACACCTATGTCCGAACGACCTTCGACGGCTTCGCGGCGAGCTTCGACAGCAAGCTGGCCAAGCTCGGCTATCGCGCGCCCGCCCTGGTCGCGGGCGCCGTGGAGGCGGCGCTGGGCCCGCCCGCGTCCAGCATGGCGGTGCTCGATGCGGGATGCGGAACGGGCCTGTGCGGCCCGTTGCTCAGGCCCTATGCGGCGCACCTCGCGGGCGTGGACCTGTCGTCGAAGATGCTGGACGGCGCCTCCACGCGGGCCGTCTATGACGAGCTCGTCTGCGAGGAGCTTACCGCGTTCCTGCGGCGCAGGCCGGCCACCTACGACCTGGTCGCCTCTGCCGACACGCTCTGTTATTTCGGCCCGCTCGAGGCGGTCCTGCAGGCGGCTGCAAGCGCGCTTCGCCCTGGCGGTCTCCTCGCCTTCACGGTCGAGGAAGAAGAAAGCGGGGACGATGTTCGGCTCAATCCGCATGGTCGCTATAGCCATCAATCGGGCTATGTCGCGCGCGTGCTGGGGAGCGCCGGCCTCGTCGGCGCGAGCCTCGCCCGGGAGGCTCTGCGCCAGGAGCGCGGGGCCGACGTGCGGGGCCTTGTGGTGACGGCCCGGAAGCCGGACGGGGCGGGAGCCCGGCCGACACCCATTATTCCGGGCTAACGGCCTCGCCCTTGAGCTGGGACGCCGCCAAACGTTGCCCGGCTTCGAGAAGACCCATGTCCAGGATGCTCCGCAGCATCTCTTCCTGAGCCTCGGCGGCGAGGGCGCGGGCCATCAGCAGGTGATCGGCAATGAGCTCCAGCACCGAATGCGGCCGGGTCAGCGGCGTCGGGGGTGGCGGGCGATAATCGCCGAGGCTGCTCGTGGCCTGGTTGGACGGACGTGCCGGGACCTCGGCGACGGATCCGAGAAAGCCGATGAAGCGGCCGTCCTGGGGCGAGAACGAGGGCATCGCTCCGCCCCGCACCCACAGGTACGGCCCGGCCTGCGTGCGCACCCGGAATGTCACCGAAAAATCCACCGCTGACTGCACCGCGCGGACCAGACCGGAATGAACGACTTCCCGGTCCTCTGGGTGGACGGCATCAAGCCAGCCCCAGCTCTCGGCGTCCTTGCGAGACTGCCCGGTGAGCGCCAGCCATTCAGGACTGACGTAAGTGGTTCGACCGTGGGAGTCGCAGGCCCAAATCATCCAAGCCCCGCAGGAAGGGCGCGCACGCGAACCCTAACTCACCAACCCTCTCTTCGGTCCATCAAAAGTAAAGTTCAGCAAAGAAGAATATTCGACCCACCCCCGGAAGCAGCGTGCGGGCCGGCCAAGAGCAGCTTTGGCAGGGAATTCTCGGCAGTACTCCCCGGAGTATCCTGGCGGGAACTGTCGGGGTTCGTACGCGAGCGGGGCTGAGGCGGGGCGGCGAGTATTCGGTTGGGACGGGGTTTGGGGCGCCGGCCCTGACGTGCTGGACGCGTCCGCGACGCGGCTCGGGCGGGAGGGGGCTCGCCCGCCCGAGCAGGAGGCGCTCGCCTCACATCTTCTTGTAGGTGTCGATCACCGCCTGGCCGGACGGGCCGGCCTTCTTGAGCCAATCGGCCGTGAGCTGGTCGCCGATCTTGCGCATGTCCGACGCGAGGCGCTCGGACGGCGGCACGACCTTCATGCCCTTGGCCTTGAGCTGATCGAGGTACCAGCCGGCCTTCTCTTCCCAGAGCTTCCAGCCCCGCGCCTCGGCGGCCTCGGAGGCCTTCAGGACGGCGTCCTGGGTCGGCTTGTCGAGTGCATCGAAGGCCGCCTTGTTCACGAAGGTGAGGTTCTTCGGGATCCAAGCTTGCACGTCATAGAAGTGCGTCAGCGATTCCCAGATCTTGGCGTCGAACCCGGTCCCGCCCGACGTCATGAGGGCGTTGATGACGCCGGTCGCGAGCGCCTGCGGCAGCTCGGCCGCCTGCACGGTAACTGCCTGGGCGCCGACGAGCTCCCCGATGCGCGCCGTGCCGACATTGTAGGAGCGCCACTTGAGCCCCTTCATGTCGTCGACCGCGTTGATCTCCTTCTTGGCGTAGATGCCCTGCGGGGCCCACGGCACGGCGAAAAGCAGCTTGAGCCCCTGGCTCGCGAGCTTCGCCTCGACGGCCGGCTTCTGGGCGGCCCAGAGCTTCTTGGCTTCCGGGAACGAGGTCGCAACGAACGGCACCACATCGAGCCCGAAGATCGGATCCTCGTTCTCGTGGATCGAGATCAGAACCTCACCGGCCTGGGCCTGCCCGGTCTGCACTGCGCGCTTGATCTCCGGCGCCTTGAACAGCGAGGCGTTGGCGTGAACCGTGATCTGCAGCTTGCCGCCGGTCGCATCCGCGACGTCCTTGGCGAAGACCGTCAGGTTCTCCGTGTGCGGGTTGTCGGTCGGATAGCCGTTGGGCAGGTTCCACTTGGTCTGCGCGCCGGCTGGCAGCGCGGCCAAGAGGCCGACCGACAGGCCGAAGGCGAGTGCTTTCAATCTCATCTACGTTCCCTCTCTTGTGTATTGAAGCAGGTTCAGGGGCTCAGGCGGGAAAAGCAAGTTTTGGCAGGATCATCACGATCTCCGGAAAGACCGTAATGATCGCGACCGCCACCATAAGAAGGAAGAAGAAGGGCAGCGAGGCGAGCGCCACGAAGTTGGAATCCTTGCCCGACATCGTCTGCAGAACGAACAGATTGAAGCCGACGGGCGGCGAGACCTCGGCCATCTCCACCACGAGCACGAGGAAGATCCCGAACCAGACGGGGTCAAATCCCGCCGTCTTGATCATGGGAATGACGACGGTGGTCGTGAGGACGATCATCGACAGGCCGTCCAGCGCCGTGCCGAGCAGGATGTACATCACGGTCAGCGCGGCGATCAGCGCGTAGGGGGACAGGTGCAGGCTGTCGACCCAGGTCGCGAGCGCGACCGGGATGCCCGTGTAAGCCATCGAGGTCGACATGAAGGACGCGCCGGCCAGGATCAGCATGATCATGCAGGTGACCCGAACCGTGCCCATCACGGACAGCCAGAACGCCTGCCAGGACAGGCTGCCCGACCACCACGCGATCCCGAAGGACGCGACGACGCCCCAGGCGGCGCACTCGGTCGCCGTCGCCCAGCCGAGAAGCAGGGCCGTGAAGATGAGCACGATCAGCAGGCTGACCGGGATGAGATTGGCCGATTCCCGCAGCTTGTGCCGGAACGTCGAAGCCGGCTCGGGCGGCGGCGCCTTGTCCGGGTTCAGGATCGACCAGCCGGCGATGTAGCCCGAATACAGCATCATCACGAGAAGGCCGGGCAGGAACCCGGCCAGGAAGACCTGGATGATCGAGACGTTCGCCGCGACAGCATAGACCACCATGGTGATCGAAGGCGGGATCAGAATGCCCAGCGTGCCGGCGCCGGCGAGCGAGCCGAGCGCGAGCTTCTCGTCGTAGCCGCGCCGCTTCAGCTCCGGCAGTGCGATCTTGGCGACGGTGGCGCAGGTCGCGGCCGAGGAGCCAGAGACGGATCCGAAAATGCCGCAGGCCAGCACGTTCACGTGCATGAGCCGGCCCGGGATCCGGTTCAGCCAGGGCGCGAGGCCGCGAAACATCTCCTCCGACAGCTTCGTCCGGAACAGGATCTCGCCCATCCAGATGAACAGCGGCAGAGCCGCCAAGGTCCAAGAAGCGGAGTTGCCCCAGATCGTGGTCGCGAGGACCGAGCCGGCCGGGATGCCGCCGCCCACGAACTGCATGCCGACCCAGCCGCAGGCGAGCAGCGCGATCGCGATCCAGACGCCGCCGGCCAGCAGCCCGAGGAGAAGAAGGAGCAGCAGCCCGGAGATTTCGATCAATGCCATGGCGGGACCCTAGACGGCGCTTTCCATGGCGCGCTGGATGACCTCGTCGGCCGTCTGCGGCGGTGGTCGCTCGTAGCGGGGTGCCCCGCCCGCTGCGACGTGCACGAGCTCGTCCATGAAGGCGATGAACAGGATGGCGAGCCCGCCGGAGAAGCCGAGCTGAGGGATCCAGAGCGGAACCGCGACGACGCCCGTGGCGGTGTCGTTGAACTGCCAGGACTGCCAGGTCATCACCGCCGCGTACCAGGCGAAGTAGCCGACGAAGCCGGTCCCGATCAGCAGCGCGAACATTTCGACCGCCCAGCGGGCCCGCCCGGTCAGGCGGTCGACGAGAAGCCCGACCCGGATCATGTCGCCGTGCTTGAACGTGTGGGCGAGGCCCAGAAAGGCCATCGCGGCCATGCACCAGGACGCGAAATCATCGCCCGCCGGGATGTTGAGGCCGATCTCGCGACCGAGCGACAGCCCCATCATGAGAAGCAGGATCGCGATCAGGAACAGGCCGGCGAGCCAGCCGGCCAGGAGATAGAGCCCGTCCAGGACGCGCCGGAATGGGCCGGGCCCAGTTGCGGTGGGTGCGATCATCGCCAACTCAGGTTGCGACGTGCGAGCGCTGGGCCCAGCCGGAGGTGGAGCGCTCGGTCATCAGAGTGGCCACGTACATCACCGCGCCGATCTCGGCGAGGACCATCAGCATCGCTCAGACGAGCGAAGTCATTCCACTGGGGACGACCGACTTCAGAAGTGCCGCGGGGATCGGGCCGGGGCCCGCAACTCAGGTGTCCGAGAGGTCCATCCGGGCTCGGAGCGGTTCAAAGGTCACGTCCCGCCCCGAAGGGGACGACGGCAAGCGCTGCATCTGCTCGGCGCTCGTTTCCCGCAGCAGCTCCTGGGACGCGATCACCCTGTCGCGCGCCTCGCAGAGCTCCGCCCGGGCCATGAGCAGGAGATCGGCAAGCGAGACCTCGGCCATGAACGGGCATGACCGGCGCAAGTGTGAATCCATCCTCGAACGCATGGGCCCATGACGCGGAACGGGCCGCGCGGTTCCGCGCCCGCGCGGCGCAGCGTCACCGATTGGTAAACGCGATCGCGGCTTCACCCCGGTCGGGCGGCATTAACCGAGCCGTAGCAAGCCTTCGTTCATCACGTAGGAAGGCTCAGGCAGGTTGGTCGGAGAGTTCGCGTTGCAGAAGAAGGCCCAACTCGCGGCGGCCGAGATCCGGAAGATCGTCAAGGCCCAGCTCGACGATTGCCACCGCGCCATCAAGGCCGGAACGCGCTCGATCGCCCTCTACGAGCTCGAGGACGCGAGCCGGAAGCTGAAGCAGATCGCGGACGTCCTCGAGAAATAGCTCAGATCGGCAGCGGCGCCCTGATCGTGCACACCACCCCGCTCGGGCGGAAGTCGATCGCCACATCCGCATCGAGCTCCTGAGCGAGACTGCGCTCGATCAGCCGCGAGCCGAAGCCGCGACGGGAGGGCGGAGCGACGGGCGGGCCGCCCCGTTCCGTCCAGGTGAGGTGCAGCCGCGGCGCGCCTGCTTCCCCCTCCACGACCCAGGCAACGTCGACGCTGCCGTGCGGCCCGCTCAGCGCACCGTATTTCACCGCGTTGGTCGCGAGCTCCTGCAGGGTCATGGCCAGCGCCAGCGCGGTGCGAGGCTGAAGCCGCACCTCCGGCCCCTCCTGGAGCAGGCGCTCCGCCCCATGCTCGCGATACGGCTCGAGGGCTTGAGCCACGATCTCGCCGAGATTGGCCCCGTCCCAATTCTCGCGCGTCAGGACGTCGTGCGCACGGGACAAGGCGAGCAGCCGGTTTTCGAAGGCGTGGCGTGCGCCCTCCAGGTCGGATGCGTTGCGCAGGGTCTGCGACGCGACCGATTGGACGGTGGCGAGCGTGTTCTTCACGCGGTGATTGAGTTCGTGGATGAGGAGGGTCTGGTGCTCCTCGGCACGCTTGATGTCGGTGACGTCGACCGCGCAGCCGGTGTAGCCGAGGAAGGCGTGGCTGTCGGACGTGCGCGGCACGCCCTCGCAGCGCAGCCAGCG
>JAQGJZ010000175.1 GCA_028290385.1 Enterovirga sp. | reverse complement strand
CCTCCCATCGTCCGGCAGTTTACAAGGCCGGTTGTGGGAGGAGCTAAGAACTATGCATCGCCGTGTGACAAGCGGCGATGGCTTACTTGCGACTAGGCTTTTCGTCTTGTGTCGGGCGGCCGTTCAGGCCGGCCCGCGAGGCGAGCGTCGGGCCGGACGCGCGGTCCGGCCCCGATTTGCACTCTGCGATTAGTCGCAGATCTCGCGGGACCGCATGTCCCAGCCCCAGCCCGGGACCCAGACGCGCTTATGCACGACGTAGCATTCCGAGTAGACGGGCTCGGGCGGCGGCGGGGCGTAATAGACCGGCGGGGCGGCATAGGCCGGACGCGCCGCCGACGCGATGGCCGCACCGGCCGCCATCCCGCCGAGGATTCCGACCGCAGCGGCAGCGCCCGGGCTCCAGCCGCGGCGATGATACTGCGCCTCGGCCGGGGCGCTCGCCGCGATCGTGAGCGCGGCCAATCCGGCGGCGGCAGCCGCAACTTTCAGGGAAGCCATCCGCAAACCCTCCTGTTGAGCCAGCCTCCAGCGCTGGCGCTCCACATGCGCCAACGATGCCACGGCAAAGCTAACTCTCCGGTGAACGCGCCCTTGCCGGAGAGTTCAGGATCGGGACGGCGGAACGGCTGCCCGCGGAGGCAGCACTCCGCCCGAAAGTCGAGCCCTCCGCTCGCTTGACACCAATCCGGCGGAGCGTATGATTGTTAGTGTACAAATGAAATCCGAGGCCGCCCGGTCATGTATCTCCGGCCGAGTACGCTCACAGAAGCCTGCGAGATCCTGGCGGCCCGGCCGGTGCAGATCCTGTCCGGCGGCACGGATGTGTTCCCGGCCCTGGTGGACCGCCCGGCCCCGGAAGCGGTGCTCGACATCTCCGGTCTCGACGCCCTGCGGGGCATCTCACAGACGGAGCGCGAGATCCGCATCGGCGGCCGGACGACATGGTCCGAACTCGCCCGGGCCGAGCTGCCAGGGGCCTTCGACGGGCTGAAGGCGGCGGCGCGCGAAGTCGGGTCAGTCCAGATCCAGAACGTCGCGACGATCGCGGGCAATCTCTGCAACGCCTCACCCGCCGCGGACGGGGTGCCGCCGCTGCTCATCCTCGATGCGGAGGTGGAGCTCGCGAGCCGCACGGGCCTGCGCCGGCTGGCCCTGTCCGAGTTCCTGCTCGGCAACCGCCGCACGGCCCGGCGCCCGGACGAGATCCTGTCCGCCATCGTCGTTCCCCGGTCCGGGGCCGGCGGCCGCTCGGCTTTCGTCAAACTGGGCTCCCGGCGCTACCTCGTGATCTCGATCGCCATGGTGGCTGCGCGGCTCGCAACGGACGCGGCGGGCCGCATCACGCAGGCGGCGCTGGGGGTGGGCTCCTGCTCGGCGGTCGCGCAGCGCCTTCCCGCGCTGGAGGCGGATCTCGTCGGCCGGCCCGCGCGGCCCGGCCTCGGCTCGCACCTGCAACCCCGCCATCTCGCGCCGCTGTCGCCGATCGACGACGTGCGCGGCAGCGCCGCCTATCGCATGGACGCCACGCGCGAATTGATCGGCCGCGCACTGGATCTTTGCCTCCCGGAGACGGCCGATGCGGCATGAGGGCAAGCCCATCGGCTTCACGCTGAACGGCCGGCCGGTAGCCAGCACATCGCCGCCGATCGCGCGGCTGACGCGCGTTCTGCGCGACGAACTCGGGCTGATCGGCACCAAGGTCGGCTGCGACGCCGGCGATTGCGGCGCCTGCACCTTGCTGCTGGACGGCGAGCCGGTCTGCGGCTGCCTGGTCGCCTGCGGTCAGGCCGATGGGCGCAGCGTCACGACGATCGAGGGCCTGACGGAGGGAAGCGAGACGGCCCGGCGGCTGCAGCGCGCCTTTCTCCGCCACGGCGCCGCGCAATGCGGAATGTGCACCCCCGGCATGATCGTGGCCGCCACCGCCCTGCTGGACCGCAACCCGGCTCCGGGCGAGGCGGAGGTGGCGGATGCCATCGGCGGCGTGCTGTGCCGCTGCACGGGCTACCGCAAGATCATCGAGGCGGTGCTCGACGGCGCGGCCGAGACCCCGCCCTGCCCTGCCCCGGCGACCGGCTGCGCGGTGGGCGCCCGGGTCGAGCGCCTCGACGGCCAGCGCAAGGTCGAAGGCCGCGATCCTTTCGGGGCGGATGCGGTGCCCGCGGATGCGCTCCTCGTCAGGGTGATCCGTAGCCCGCATCACCACGCCGCCTTCGTGCTCGGCGACCTCGCCGGCTATGCGGCCGCCCATCCCGGTATCGCGGCAATTCTGACGGCCGCCGATGTGCCCGGCCGCAACCGCTACGGCGTGATCCCGCCTTTCGCGGACCAGCCCGTCTTCGCCGAGCGCGAAACGCGCTTTCGCGGCGAGGCTGTCGCGGCCGTGGTCGGCGACGCCGATGCGGTCGAGGCGCTCGACCTCTCCGCTTTTCCCGTCGCGTGGACCGCGCTCCCCGCCCATACGAGCCTCGATTCCGCGCTCGCGCCGGGGGCGGATTGCGTCCATGCGGAGCGCGACGGCAACGTGCTCGTCCGCGGCCGGGTCGTTCGCGGCGATGTCGAGGCCGGCATCGCCGCCGCGGACGCGGTCGCGGAGGGCGTGTTCGAGACCGGCTTTGTCGAGCATGCGCCGATCGAGCCGGAAGCCGGCTGGGCGCGGCGGGTCGGCGACCGCATCGAGATCGCGGCCTGCACGCAGGCGCCCTACATGGATCGCGACGACGTCGCCCTGATCCTGGGCCTCCCGCACGAGCAGGTTCGCATCATGCCGACCGCCGTCGGCGGCGGGTTTGGGACGAAGCTCGACCTCTCCGTGCAGCCGTTCCTTGCGCTCGCGGCCTGGACGCTTGGCCGGGCCGTGCGGATGACCTATTCGCGGCCGGAATCCATGATGACGACCACGAAGCGCCACCCCGGCCGCATGTTCGTGCGGGGTGCGGCGCGGAAGGACGGCCGCATCCTGGCCCTGGATTTCGCGGGCGACTTCAACACCGGCGCCTATTCCTCCTGGGGCCCGACGGTGGCGAACCGCGTGCCCGTCCACGCCTCGGGTCCCTATCTCGTCCCGAACTACCGCGCGCTCACCCGCGCGGTGCACACTCACCTCGTCCCGGCCGGCGCCTTCCGCGGGTTTGGCGTGCCGCAGGCCTCGCTCGCGGTCGAGCAGCTCTATGACGAGCTGGCCGAGCGCATCGGCATGGACCCGCTGGAGTTCCGCATCCTGAACGCCCTGCGCGGCGACGAGCCGACCGTGACCGGGCAGGTGCTCGGCGAAGGCGTCGGCATCCGCGCCTGCTTCCTGGCGCTGCAGCCGCATTGGGAACGCGCCAGGCGCGAGGCGGCGGCGTGGAATGACGGTTCGGATGAGCTCGACCGTGATCCCTCCCCTGCAGGGGAGGGCCGAGCAGGCGCGAAGCGCCGCCCGGGGTGGGGGTCGCCCCCTCCGTCAGGGGCTTCGCGCCTGCCACCTCCCCCTGAAGGGGGAGGATCAAGCCGCCCCCACCTCCGCCGCGGCGTTGGGGTCGCGGGGATGTGGTACGGCTGCGGCAACACCTCGATGTCGAACCCTTCCACCATGCGGGTCGGCATTCGGCCGGACGGCCGAGTCGTGCTGCACCAGGGTGCGGTCGATATCGGCCAGGGCTCGAATACCGTCATCCCGCAGATCGCGGCGGACGCCCTCGGCGTGCCGCTCGACGCCTTCGATTTCGTCTCCGCCGACACGGACCTGACGCCCGATTGCGGCAAGACCTCCGCCTCGCGCCAGACCTTCATCACCGGCAAGGCGACCGAGCTCGCCTGCCGGGCGCTGCGGGCGGACATCCTGCGGCTCGCCAATGCCGGCGAGGATGCCCGGGTCATCCTCAGCGAGGGCGAGATCTGCGTCGAGGACGGCGAGCACCACCGCCGCATCAAGCTCGCCGAGCTACCGGCCGACGAACACGGCTACGTGCTCGCGGCCGAGCGCAGCTTCGACCCGCCCACGACGCCGCTCGATGCCGACGGCCAGGGCGAGCCCTACGGCGTCTACGGCTTCGGGGCCCACATGGCGGAGGTCGAGGTGGATACCCGGCTCGGCACGGTGCGGGTGCTCAAGATCACGGCCGCGCACGATGTCGGCCGCGCGATCAACCCGACCCTGGTGGAAGGCCAGATCGAGGGCGGCGTCGCGCAGGGGCTCGGCCTGGCCCTGATGGAGGAGTTCCATCCCGGCCGCGGCGAAAACCTGCACGACTACCTGATCCCGAGCGCGGGCGACGTTCCGCCGATCGAGTCGATCCTGGTCGAGGAAGCCTCGCCCGCGGGCCCCTTCGGCGCCAAGGGCATCGGCGAGCAGGCCCTGATCCCGACCGCGCCCGCGATCCTCAACGCCATCTACGACGCAACCGGCGCCCGCATCCGCCGCGCTCCGGCGACGCCCGACCGAGTGCTCACGGCGATCCGGGAAGCCGCGGGGGAGGCCCGGCCATGAGCGCCGACCTGGCCGCCCCAGCCGCCAAGCCGGCCGACGAGCGCATCCGCTGCGATGCCTGCCCGGTCATGTGCTACATCAGGCCGGGCCAGGCCGGCGCCTGTGACCGCTACGCAAACCGCGACGGCGAACTGATCCGGGTCGACCCGCATGTGGTGCTGGAGCGCGCGATCGAGGCGGGCGGCTCCGTGGTGCCCTTCTCGGCCGCGGCTCCGGATTGGGATGGCCGCGTCGTCGCCGAGCCCGCGACCTTCGTGACCGCGATCGGGGCCGGCACGACCTATCCGGACTACAAGCCCGCGCCCTTTATCGTCGCGTCCGAGGTGGACGGCGTCGACATGGTCACGGTCGTGACCGAGGG
>JAQGJZ010000552.1 GCA_028290385.1 Enterovirga sp. | reverse complement strand
GGAGGAGGCCGTCGCCTTCGCGGACGCGAGCATGGAGGCGATCAGCTTCCACGCCATCTCGGCCTCGGTCGAGCTCGCGGCCGAGCGCGGGCGATATCCGTCCTTCGAGGGCTCGCTGTGGTCGCAGGGAATCCTGCCGATCGACTCGCTCGAGCTGTTGGCCGAGGCGCGCGGCGGGCTCGCGCTCGACCGCTCGCGGCGGCTCGAATGGGAGGGGCTGCGCGAGCGCGTGATGCGGGTCGGCATGCGCAACTCCAACGTGATGGCGATCGCCCCGACCGCCACGATCTCCAACATCTGCGGCGTGGCCCAGTCGATCGAGCCGGCGTTCCAGAACCTCTACGTCAAGTCGAACATGTCGGGCGACTTCACGGTCGTGAACGCGGCCCTGGTGCGCGACCTCAAGGCGCGCGGACTGTGGGACGAGGTCATGATCTCCGACCTCAAGTATTTCGACGGCAGCCTCGGCCAGATCGACCGCGTGCCGGAGGACCTGAAGGCGCTGTACGCGACCGCGTTCGAGATCGACACGTCCTGGCTGATCGAGGCGGCGGCACGGCGCCAGAAATGGATCGACCAGGCGCAGTCGCTGAACCTCTATCTCGGCGCACCGTCCGGCAAGAAGCTCGACGCCCTGTACAGGCTGGCTTGGCAGCGCGGCCTGAAGACGACCTATTACCTGCGCTCCCGCGGGGCGAGCGCGGTCGAAAAATCGACCCTGAAGGGGACGGACGGCAAGCTCAACGCGGTCGCGGTCACGGCGCCCGCGGCGGCCGCGGAGCCGATCATCGTGCCCGAGCGCGCCGCGCCGCTCGTCTGCTCGCTCGACGATCCGACCTGCGAAGCCTGCCAGTAGGTCCGTCCGTCCTCATGGCCGGGCTCGGCCCGGCCATCCACGCCTTTCACCACTGCCATCCGGGAGAGCGGGCGCCGCCTGCCTTCCGTGCTTCGGGGCGCGCCTGCCGCAGCGCTCCTGCATGGCGCCCGCAGAAAGATCCTTCACCATGCTCGACTGGTCCGAACCCGCCGCTCCGGCGGCCGCCTTCACCCAGCCCCCCTCCGCGCCGCCGCCCTCGGACGCCACCGGGCTCGGGGCGATCGACGCCGGGGCGGGGCGCGTTCGGGTCGACGAAAAGCGCATGATCAATGCGCGGGCGGACGTGAACCAGCTGCTGCCGCTCAAGTACAAGTGGGCGTGGGAGAAGTACCTCGCCGGCTGCAACAATCACTGGATGCCGACGGAGGTCGGCATGCAGGCCGATATCGCGCTCTGGCATTCGCGCGACAGCCTGACGGAGGACGAGCGCCGCGCCATCAAGCGCAACCTCGGCTTCTTCGCGGCCTCCGAAAGCCTCGTCGCCAACAACATCGTGCTGGCGATCTACCGCCACCTCTCGAACCCGGAATGCCGGCAATACCTGCTGCGGCAGAGCTTCGAGGAGGCCGTGCACACGCACACCTTCCAGTACATCGTGGAAAGCCTCGGCCTCGACGAGGGCGAGCTGTTCAACATGTACCGCGAGGTGCCCTCCATCACGGCCAAGGCGGCCTGGGCGCTGAAGCACACGCAGAGCCTGGAGGATCCCGCCTTCCGGACGGGCACGCCCGCCGCCGACCAGGCGTTTCTGCGCGACCTCGTCGCCTTCTACGTCATCTTCGAGGGGATGTGGTTCTACACGGGGTTCGCGCAGATCCTGTCGCTCGGCCGCCGCAACAAGATGGTCGGCATCGCCGAGCAGTATCAATACATCCTGCGTGACGAGAGCCTGCACCTGAATTTCGGCATCGACGTCATCAACCAGATCAAGGCCGAGAACCCGCATCTGTGGACGGACGCGTTCCAGGAGGAGATCCGGGAGATGCTGCGGGAGGCCGCTGAGCTCGAGGCGGCGTATGGGCGGGATACGATGCCGCGCGGCTTTCTCGGCCTGAACGCGGCGTTGTGCGAGCAATACATGCATTTCATTGCCAACCGCCGCTGCGCCCAGCTCGGCCTCGCGTCCGTCTTCGCCGAAACCGACAACCCGTTCCCCTGGATGAGCGAGGCCATGGACCTGAAGAAGGAGAAGAACTTCTTCGAGACGCGGGTGATCGAATACCAGAACGGCGGCGCGCTGGCCTGGGATTGAGGCGCCGCACACCGGCAGGGCGGGCCCGCCCGCAACACGCGGCCCGTGACCCCCGGGAAACCGGGGGCGGGGTTGTTCCGCGCCCCCTAGCGATCCAGAACGCGAACCGCGATATCGTGACGCTCGCCCAAATCCGGTCGGGATCGCTAGGTGTGCCCCAGGGCACGCCGCTTGGGCGAGGGCGACGTGCCGCTTCTGGATTGTGTTGCGAGTTGATGCCGTGGGCTACGCGGTCAAGGAAGTCTTCAAGACGCTGCAGGGCGAGGGCGGGCAATCCGGCCGCGTGGCGGTGTTTTGCCGATTCTCAGGGTGCAATCTTTGGTCGGGGCGCGAGCGCGACCGCGCATCTGCGGTGTGCCGGTTCTGCGATACGGAATTCGTCGGCACCGACGGGGCCGGGGGAGGGCGCTTCGACTCCGCGGCGGCGCTCGCGGATCACATCGAGAGCGTTTGGGCCGGCGCGCCGGCGAGGCGTTTCGTCGTGTTCACGGGGGGCGAGCCCCTTCTCCAGCTGGACCCGGATCTGCTCGACGCCGTGAAGGCGCGCGGGTTCGAGACCGCGGTTGAAACGAACGGCACCCTGCAGGCCCCGGCGGGGCTCGATTGGGTCTGCGTCAGCCCCAAGGCGGGGGCGGATCTCGTGCAATGCACCGGCAACGAGCTGAAGGTGGTGTATCCGCAGCCGGGCCTCGACCTGGAGGCTCTCGCCGGGCTCGGCTTCGATCTGTTCTGGGTGTCGCCCATGGACGGGCCGGAGCGGCTGCAGAACGTCCGGGACGCGACCTCCTTCTGCCTCGCCCACCCGCAATGGCGGCTGAACATCCAGATGCACAAGGCGGTCGGCATCCCATGAGCGACAGCACGGCCGAGCCGCGGCCCCTGACCTTCTCGTCGGTCAAGACCTACGGCCCTGCTGCCGGCTTCTCTTGCGCGTTCCGGCAGTGGCGAGCCGAAAGCCATTGCCGCTTCCTGCACGGGTATTCGCTCGCGGTCTCGGTGGAGTTCCAGGCCTCCGAGCTGGACGAACGCGGCTGGGTGGTCGATTTCGGCGCGCTGAAAAGCTTCAAGGCCTGGCTCGAAGACCTGTTCGACCACAAGACCCTGATCGCGGAGGACGATCCGCTGCTGCCGCAATTCCGCGAGCTTCATGCCGCCGGGGCGCTCGACCTCGTGGTCGTGCCGGCGGTCGGCTGCGAGCGCTTCGCCCAGATGGTGCTCGAACGGGCCGAGGCCTGGCTCCGCGAGCATGGCCTCGCGCCGCGCTGCTGGGTGGCCCTTGCGGAGGTCCGGGAGCACGACGGCAATGCGGGCCGGGCCCGGCCTGTCAGCCGGTGATGCCGCAGGCCGCCGCCCTGTCCCCGGCCTTCAGCCGCGCTTTCCTTCCATCAGCCTGACCGCCACCCAGAGCGCCCGGTTTGCCGGGGCCGGGATCCCGAGCTCGGCCGCCTTGCGGACCACATAGCCGTTCAGGTGGTCGATCTCCGTCCGCTTGCCGCGCGCGAGGTCCTGGGCCGTCGAGGAGAGCTGCTTGGGCATGGAGCCCGCGAGCCCCCGAACGGCCGCCCGCACATCGCCGGCCGCGGTGACGCCAAGACCCTGGGCCACGGCAAGGCATTCGGCGACCACGTCTTCCATCAGCTCCGGCACGCCCGGCTCGCTCACGATGTCGCCATACGGCAGCTGGGGAATGGCCGAGAGGGCGTTGTAGGCGCAGTTCACGATGAGCTTGGTCCACAGCACACCGACCACGTTGTCCGACAGCTCGGTCGGAATGCGGGCCTCGCGCAGGAGTGTCTGCAGCGCCCCGCTCGCCGGGCCGGAGCCGACCACGAGTTCGCCGCGCCCGTGGTGGCGCACATGCCCGGGGCCGGCCATCTCCACCGCCACATAGACGGCGGCGGGGATCACGGGCCGGTTCAGGGCGGCCTGGAGCCGCTCGGCCGTGTCGGCGCCGTTCTGCAGGCTGAGGATCTGGGTGTCCGGCCCGAGATGGCCGGCGATCTGCCGGCCCACTTCGCCGACATCGTCCGACTTCACGCTCACGATGACGAGGTCCGCATCGGCGACGCCGGCCGGATCCTCCGTCGCGTCGACCTGTACGGTCTCGGTTCCGGCTGCCGTTTCGAGCAGCAGGCCGCGGGACGTCACCGCGGCGACATGGCTCGGGCGGGCGATCAGGGTCACGGCGTGCCCCGCCTGGGCCAGCCGCCCGCCGAAATAGCAACCGACGGCTCCCGCACCCATCACGGCGATCTTCACAAGCAGGCCCCCCTTGCACGTGTTTGGCGGCCGACGCGTGCGAGCGGCCGAGCCACGAGCGTAATCGCGCAGCGGGGCTTGGCAAACCGGCGCTAGTCCGTGCCCCCGGCGACAGCACGAGCCCCGATGGGCTTGCTCTGGCCGTTCTCGTCCACGGCGACCATGACGAACTCGCCGGCACCGCAATCGCGCCGCTCGCCGGTCTGCAGGTTCTCGGCCCACATCGCGACCGTGACAGTCATCGCGCTTCGCCCGGTCGACACGACTGCCGGGATCAGCTCGATCACCTCTCCCTCGACTACCTGGTGCCGAAAGTCGGCCCTTTGGGCGAGCTTCATCACCACATGCTCGCGGCAATGCCGGGTCGCGGCCACGAAGGCCGCGCGCGCCATCGCGGTCAGGGCGTCCCCGCCATACAGGCTGCCGTAATGGCTCGTCTGGCCGGGAAAGACCATTTCCACCATGCGGATGGTGCCGGCCGTGTCCTCCGCCTCATCGGCCAGCGGCGGCAGGCGATAGGCCGGCCCGACGCGCTCGCCGACCGCCACCATGTTGAACGCCCCGCGGGCGCAGAGGCGGCGCTCGCCGGTGAGCGGCGCCTCCGCCACCAGCTCCACCTCCGTCCTGAGCGAGCGCCGCCCGACCTGGGTGACGCGGCCCGCCAGCTCGATGATCTCGCCGAGATTGGCCGGCGCCTTGAAGTCGATCCGCTCGCAGGAGCCGGTGACGAAATCGACATGGGCGTGGCGCGAGGCCGTGATGAACGCGACCTTGTCCATCTGCGCGAGGCCGATCCCGCCGAAGAGCGTGCCGTGGTGGTTGGTGTCGCCCGGGAACACGATGTCGATGAGGCGGGTTGCGCGACCCGCCTCCCGCTGCGCGGTGCTCACGCAAACACCGCCGCGCGCGCCTGCCTCGCGGCCTCGACCATGTTGACCAGGGCCGGGCGGACCTCGGCCCAGCCGCGGGTCTTGAGGCCGCAATCCGGATTGACCCAGATCTGGTCGGCCGAGAGCTTGCCGCAAGCCCGGTCGAGCAGGTCGATCATCTCCGCGACGTCCGGCACGCGCGGGGAATGGATGTCGTAGACGCCCGGTCCGATCTCGTTCGGATACTTGTAGGTCGTGAAAGCGTCGAGCAGCTCCATCTTGGAGCGCGAGGTCTCGATGGAGATGACGTCGGCATCCATCGCGCCAATCGCCCCGATGATGTCGTTGAACTCCGAGTAGCACATGTGGGTGTGGATCTGCGTCTCGTCCGCGACCCCGGAGGCGGTCAGCCGGAAGCACTCGACCGCCCAGTCGAGATAGGCCTGCCACTCGGCCTGGCGGAGCGGCAGGCCCTCGCGCAAAGCGGCCTCGTCGATCTGGATCATGCCGGCGCCGGCCTTCTCCAGGTCGAGCACCTCGTCCCGGATGGCGAGCGCGATCTGCCGGCACACGGCGGATCGGGGCAGGTCGTCGCGCACGAAGGACCAGTTCAGGATGGTGACCGGCCCGGTCAGCATGCCCTTCATGGGCCTGTCGGTGAGCGACTGGGCGTAGCGCCACCAGCCGACCGTCATCTCCGCGGGACGGGACACGTCGCCGAAGATGATCGGCGGGCGGACGCAGCGCGAGCCATAGGACTGGACCCAGCCGCCCTGCGTAAAGGCGAAGCCGGCGAGCTGCTCGCCGAAATACTGGACCATGTCGTTGCGCTCGAACTCGCCGTGCACGAGCACGTCGAGGCCGATCTCCTCCTGCCAGCGCACCGTCTCCGCCGTCGCCTCGCGCAGAAAGCCGTCGTACTCGGCGGCGCTTATCTGGCCCTTGGCGTGGGCCGAGCGCGCCTTCCTGACCTCTGCGGTCTGCGGAAACGAGCCGATCGTGGTCGTCGGAAAGGGCGGCAGGCCGAAGCGCCTCCCCTGGATCTCGCTGCGGGCCGCGAAGCTGCTCTGCCGGCGTGCCACGTCCGCGCTCGCGGCCTCGGCGCGGGCCTGGACGGCGGCGTCGTGCACCTTCGGCGAATGGCGCCGCGCCGCGATGGCCGCGGAGGCCTCCCGGAGCTCATCTCGCACGGCGTCGCGGCCATGGCTCAGCGCCTGGCCGAGGATCGCCAGCTCCTCCATCTTCTGCGCCGCGAAGGCCAGCCACCCTTTCAGCTCCGGATCGAGCCCGCGCTCGGGCGAGAGATCGTACGGGACGTGGAGCAGCGAACAGGAGGGCGCGAGCTGGACGTGGTCGGTGCCGCGCTTCGCCAGAACCGGCTCGACGTCGTCGAGGATGCGACCGAGATCGGCCCGCCAGATGTTGCGCCCGTCGATCACGCCGAGCGACAGGACGAGGCCTTGCGGGGCGGCCGATACGACCTGCTCGAGCTGCTCGGGCGCCCGCACGAGATCGAGGTGCAGCCCGGCAACCGGAAGCGCGGTCGCCGTGCCCAGATTGCCGCCGAGCCCGCCGAAATAGGTCGTCAGCATGATCTTGAGCTGGGGCAGGGCGCGGGCGAACATCCCGTAGGCGTCGCGCAGCGCCTGCTGCGCGGCCCCGGGCAGGTCCAGCGCCAGGCAGGGCTCGTCCATCTGCACCCATTCGGCGCCGTTGGCCGCGAGACGGCGGAGCACCTCGGTATAGACCGGCAGCAGGCCGGGCAGCAGGGCGAGCGGATCGAGGCCCTCGTCCTTGGCCTTGCCGAGCAGCAGAAACGTCACGGGCCCGATCAGGACCGGCCGCGTCGCATAGCCGAGCGCCTTCGCTTCCCGGTATTCGTCCACGGCCTTGGTCGAGGCCAGCGAGAAGTCCTGCCCGCGCCGGAATTCGGGGACCATGTAGTGGTAGTTCGTGTCGAACCACTTGGTCATCTCGAGCGCGGGCACACCGTCGCCTCCGTGCGCATGGCCGTGCGCGCAGGTCGCCTCGATTGCGCCGCCCTGCGCGCCGCGCGCCATCGCGAAATAGGTCGCGAGCGGCACAGGGCCCCCGGTCCAGCCATAGGCCGGCGGAAGCGCGCCCAGCATCGCGCTCGTGTCGAGCACCTGATCGTAGAAGGAGAAGTCGTTCGACGGGATCAGGTCGATCCCCAAACCCTTCTGGCGCGCCCAGCTCGCCGCCCGCAGGCTGGAGGCTGTCTCGCGCAGGGCGGTTTCGTCGATCTTGCCGGCCCAAAAAGCTTCGAGCGCGGTCTTGAGCTCGCGCCGCGGGCCGATCCGCGGGACGCCGAGCGTGGCGATGGACAGAATGGAAGACGTTGACATCGGCTTTCTCCAAACAAGGTTGGAGGCAAAGGCCGAGCGGACGCATGCGGGAAAAGGGCCGGGGTTCGCCGGCCGCGCCTGCGTACCACCGGGACACCCCGCCCAGGGACGTGATTGTGTCGGGGCAGGTCTCCTGGCTCGCGGGTCGTCGTCGCTGCCCGTCTTCCCGGACCAGGCGGTCCAGTGACGTGGTGGGCAGCAACTCGCCGCTTACAGTTGCGGGGGCAGCGCCGGCCTCGCCGCAATCCCGAAGGATCGTGGGCTCACCGGCTTCCCTCTTAGCTCCCGGGCTGACGCCCGGAAGAACCTCGACCACGCCGAGATGCCGGCTTCACGGGTGACTGTCAAGGCGTCACATAAAGACATCCTTATGTCTCTATGTTGAATGTTGGGCCGTAGGGGCGCCGGGCCTCGGCCGATCTCCCGGTTGGCCGGGTCCGGCGGTGGCACCGCTCCGGAGCTCTGCCAGAAGGGAGGCTGCGCTGTTCGAGCGTGGCACCCAGAGGCCCCGCTGCACCGCCTCGGCGAAGCGGTCGGCGATCTCCCGCAGCGCGGCGGGGTTCGCGGCTGCCAGGAAGTCGCGCACGCGCCCATCCTCCAGATAGGCGCTGAAGAGCTGATCGAAGTGGTGGTGCTTCACGGCGTCGGTCGAGGCCGCGAAGCCGAACAGGTAATCGACCGTGGCCGCGATCTCGAAGGCGCCCTTGTAGCCGTGGCGCATGACGCCTGCGATCCATTTTGGGTTCGCGGCGCGCCCCCGGACGACCCGCGTGATCTCTTCCCCGAGGGTGCGCGCGAGCGGCGCTTCCGGCCGCGAGGTGTCGAGGTGGAAGACGCGCGGCGCGGCGCCCTTGATGGTCTCGACCGTCGCCGAAAGGCCCCCCATGAACTGGTAGTAATCGTCCGAATCCAGGATGTCGTGCTCGCGGTTGTCCTGCGCCTGCACGACGGCATCGGCGCGCGCGAGATTGCCCGTGAGCAGATCCGCGGCGTCGTCGCCCTCCTGCCCACCGCCATAGGCAAAGCCGCCCCAGGCGAGATAAGCGGCCGCAAAATCCGCCCGGCTGTCCCAGCCGCCTTCGTCGATGAGCGCCTGCAGCCCGGCCCCGTAGGCCCCGGGCTTGGAGCCGAAGACGCGGGTGGCGGCGCGCTTCAGCGCCGTCCCGGCGCTCGCTCCTGCGGCCTGCAGCTTGTCCGCCTCGGCCCTGACATGGGCCGCGATGGGGTTGTCCGCCTCGGTCTCGTCCAGGGCCGCGACGGCCCGGACGGCCGAATCGAACAGGTCGATCTGGAGCGGGAAGGCGTCGCGGAACAGGCCCGAGACGCGCAGGGTCACGTCGATGCGCGGCCGCCGCAGCGTGCGGACATCCACCACCTGAAAGCCGGTGTCGCGTCCGGAGCCGGGTTCCCAGACCGCTTGCGCGCCGATCAGCGCGAGCGCCTGGGCGATGTCGTCGCCTCCGGTGCGCATGTTTGC
>JAQGJZ010000546.1 GCA_028290385.1 Enterovirga sp. | reverse complement strand
TGCGCACATCCCCTCGATCGCGGCCGCCTCCATCGTGGCCAAGGTGGTGCGGGACCGCATCATGAACCGCCTCGGCGAAATCTATCCTGCCTACGGCTTCGGCCAGAATGTCGGCTACTCGACGGCGGTGCACCTGTCGGCGCTCAACGAGCGCGGCCCTTGCACGTTTCACCGCCACAGCTTCGCGCCCGTGCGCAACGCCGCCGGCCTGCTCCAGGGCCTTTGACAGCGCGCTGAAAGCCAAGCCGAATCAACGCGCTAGGCAAAAACTGCAGCCCCAAAACGAGACGCAATCTTCTTTCGCCCGAAACCTCGCCTTTACCCTGCCCAGGCATAAACGCAGCGTCAGTTGCGTAATTGGTGTTGGCCATGGGTACCCAGCGTACCGGGGCCGTCAGAGCCGCCTCCCGGAAACAGGTCTCGCGTACCGGGCAGGCCGCTCTGACGCCCCGGAGGGGGTGCGTCGCCCCTCGGCTCGACGATGTTCTCGTCGGCGATTGTCTACAGATCCTGCGGGACATCCCGTCGGAAAGCGTGGACCTCGTCTTCGCCGATCCGCCGTATAATCTGCAGCTCGAATCCGCCCTGACCCGGCCGGACCAGTCGCTCGTCGATGCCGTCGACGACCATTGGGACAAGTTCGGCAGCTTCGCGGAATACGACGCGTTTTCGCGGGCCTGGCTCGCCGAATGCCGGCGCATCCTGAAGCCGAACGGGACTCTTTGGGTCATCGGCTCGTATCACAACATCTTCCGCGTCGGCGCGACGCTCCAGGACCTCGGATACTGGATCCTGAACGACGTCGTCTGGCGCAAAGCGAACCCGATGCCGAATTTTCGCGGCCGCAGGTTCACCAATGCGCACGAAACCCTGATCTGGGCCGCAAAGGACGCGCGCGCCAAGTCCTATACCTTCAATTACGAGGCTCTGAAGGCCGGCAACGACGACCTGCAGATGCGGTCGGACTGGTTGTTTCCGCTCTGCACGGGCGACGAGCGGCTGAAGGACGAGGCGGGCCGCAAGACCCATCCGACGCAGAAGCCGGAGGCGCTCCTCGCCCGCATCATGATGGCCGCGACGAGCCCTGGCGATCTCGTGCTCGATCCCTTCTTCGGCACGGGTACGACCGGCGCCGTGGCGCGGCGGCTCGGGCGGCACTTTCTCGGCATCGAGCGCGAGGAAGTCTACGCGTCGGCTGCTCGCCAACGGATCGCGACGGTGCAGCCGCTCGACCAGGCGGTCACGGCCGCGCCGCCCACCAAGCGCTCCGAGCCGCGCATTCCCTTCCTGGCGCTGGTCGAATCAGGCCGCATCCAGGCCGGTGAAACGCTCGTCTGCGCGGCCGGACGGCGGACGGCCATCGTGCGGCCTGACGGCACCGTGAAGGCCGGGCCCGCCGTGGGCTCGATTCACAAGATCGGCGCGCTCGTCCAGGGCCTGCCGGCCTGCAACGGCTGGACCTTCTGGCACGTCGAACGGAACGGAAGCCGGCTCGTACTGGATACGATCCGCTCCGAGATCCGCGCTGCACTGCCTGAATCACGCGGATTCTGACTCGAAGCTTGACCATTCGGAAATTGCGGGCTTGGTGGCGGCGCGCGCTCGACCGTGCAAGGTCTTGTCTCGAGGCAAATTAGAATGAACGCAGATTCAAAAATCAACGAGAACGAACTGGTGGCCCTCGCGGCCGAACTCGTCGCAGCCTATGTCGGCAACAATGTCGTACAGCAGAGCGATCTTCCACAGCTGATCGCGGCCGTCCATGGCTCGCTGCGCGGTCTTAGCTCGCAGGGCGCGCCGGCACAGGCCGAACGTCCTGCCCCGCCGGTTCCAGTCAAGAAGTCGATCACGCCCGATTACCTCATCAGCCTCGAGGATGGCCGGCGTTACAAGTCCCTGAAGCGCCACCTCGCTGGCCGCGGGCTGACGGCCGAGCAGTACCGCCAGAAGTGGGGCCTTCCGGGAGACTATCCGATGGTCGCCCCCAATTACGCCAAGCAGCGCTCCGAGCTGGCAAAGGCCGCCGGCCTCGGCCGCAAGCGCGAAGACGCGCCGGCTCCCGCCCCCGCCGCGCGCCGCCGCAACACCGCGCGCTAACCCCATCAGCTGGAAAGATCGGCTCTGCACAGGCCGGGGATCGCGCCCGCGACGGGCGCATCCCGCAGCGGCGGTGCAGAGCGGATCACATGTCGCGCGCCTTTCTGCCGAGCGCAGGAGGTCGCGAGCTCCGCGGCCGCGACGGTGCTCTGTCACCCCTGGCGCGGAAATCCCCGGCGCTTGCCGCCCGGCGGATCGCGCTGCACCTCGCCGAGTGCGAGCGCGACCACCTTCTTCATCACGTTGGGCAGCGGCTCCGCCGCGAGGTCGGCGCGTCCCGTCCAGCGCATGTCGTCCGGGGCGGCCGCGTCCGCCTCGGCGCGCCCGACGAAGACTGCAAGTTCGAGCGGAAAGTGCGTGAAGACGTGGCGCACGGTGCCCGCCGCGCGACGCCAGCGCGCCTCGAAAGGCGCGTCCAGGATCGCCTTCGCAACATCGTAATCGCCGCGCCACTCGCTCGTCGGCACCTCGGCCATGCCGCCGAGCAGCCCTTTGGGCGGCCGCGTGCGCAGCAGGATGGCCCCGTCCGGCTTCACGGCGACGAAAGCCGCCCCGCGGCGTAGCAGGCCTTCGCGCTTCGGCGCCTTGACCGGATAGCTCTCCTGCAGGCCCGCGGCCCGCGCCTGGCATGGCTTCATCCACGGGCAGAGCGCGCAGGCCGGGCGCCTGGGCGTGCAGATGGTTGCCCCGAGATCCATCAGCGCTTGCGCGAAATCGCCCGGCCGCTCGGCGGGCACGAGATCCTGCGTCAGCGCGCGGAACGTCGGCTTCGCTCCGGGCAGCGGCTCGTCGACGCGGAACAGGCGGGAGACGACGCGCTCCACATTGCCGTCGACCGCCGCGGCGGGCCGGCCGAACGCGATCGCGGCGACGGCCGCGGCCGTGTAGGCCCCGATGCCCGGAAGCCGGCGCAATCCCTCCTCCGTGTCCGGAAAGCGCCCGCCATGCTCGGCGACGACGGCCCGCGCACAGGCATGGAGGTTGCGGGCCCGCGAATAATAGCCGAGCCCGGCCCAGGCGCTCATCACCGCCTCGCTCGGCGCGGAGGCGAGGTCCTCGACACTCGGGAAGCGCGCGAGAAAGGCTGCGAAATAGGGCCGCACCGCCGCGATCGTGGTCTGCTGCAGCATGATCTCCGACAGCCACACGCGGTAGGGGTCGGACGTCTCGCCCGGCCTTGCCCGCCAGGGCAGATCGCGGCGGTGGCGGTCGTACCAGGCGAGGAGGTCGGTCGCGTGCGGCTTGGCGTCGGCCTCGCCCGAGACTAGGACCGGCTTCGCCTCGGGCCCGTCCGCCGAAGGAGCCGCCGCCATCTCTCGCCTCGCCCGAACGGCCTTCACCATCCCGGCCGCCTGCCCCCGATGAAGATCGCGCTGCTCACGCTCGAAGGGGTCGCGGCCTCGCGCGCCGTCCGCCGCTTCATCGCCGCGGACCCGTCGCGCCTCGCGATGGTCGGCCTGTCCGACCCGTTCCGGCGCGAGGCCGGCGGCGCGCTCGGGCAGACGATGAAGCGACTGCGCCACTCTGGACCGCGGATCATCCCCTACCTGTTCCTCAATTTCTCGGCCCCCCGGATCGCGGGAGCGCTGCTGCCGCGCGCGGCGGCCGGCGCCACCGATGCCACCCCGATCCCGCGCCTCTGCCGCGAGCTCGGCGTGCCCGTCGCCGATGTGCCGGACGTGAACGCCCCGGCCTTCCGCGAGCGCCTGCGCGAGAGCGGGGCCGAGCTGATTCTCACCTTCCACTTCGACCAGATTCTTCGGGCCGAAACCATCGGCAGCGTGGCCGCGGGCGGCATCAACGTCCATCCCGGCCTGCTGCCGCATCACCGTGGCCCGGTGCCGACGATCCACGCTCTGCTCGACGAGCCCGTCGCGCTCGGCGTCTCGATCCACCGCCTGGTGCCCCAGATCGACGCGGGCGCGCTGCTCGCGCAGGTCTCCCTGCCGCACGCACCGGGCATGACGGCGCTCGAAGCCGCCGCGCGGCTGCACGAGGCCGCCCTGCCGGAGCTCGACCGCGTCCTCGCCGACCTCGCGGCCGGGCGCTCGGCGGAGCAGCCGCTGCCGACCCTGCCCTATCGGGGCTTGCCGAGCCCGGCCGAGCTGCGCCGGCTCGGCGCCAAGGGACGCCGCGCGGCCGGGTGGCGCGACCTCGCCG
>JAQGJZ010000489.1 GCA_028290385.1 Enterovirga sp. | reverse complement strand
CGTCGTTGTTCCAGTAGCGCAGGAACATGACCGGGTTCGGCCGGCGCACCGCGATCTGGCCGAGTTCGCCCGGCTCGCAGCGGCTCCCGTCGGCCCGGATGATCGCGACGTCGTGGCCGGGAAGGGGCTTGCCGGTCGCGCCCGCCTTGCCGATTCCGAGCGCCGAGCACGTGCCGATGACGAGGTTGCACTCGGTCTGGCCATAGGCCTCGTCGATCGGGATGCCGAGCGTCTCGCGCCCCCATGCGGCCGTCTCGACGCCGAGCGCCTCGCCGGCCGACATCACGGTCCGCATGGCGACCCCGAAGCGCTCGCGCGGGCGGGGAACGGCCCGCAGCATCCGTAGCGCGGTGGGGGGAATGAACGCGTTTCGGATTTCCTGGTCGGCGAGCAGGCGGAAGGCGGCCTCGGGATCGAACTTGTCGAACTTCCGCGCGACGACCGGCACGCCGTAGCGCAGGCTCGGCAGCAGGCAGTCGAGAAGGCCGCCCGCCCAGGCCCAATCGGCCGGCGTCCAGAATCGGTCCCCGGCCTGCGGAAACAGCCCGTGCGGAAAGATCATGCCCGGCAGGTGGCCGAGCAGCACCCGGTGCGCATGCAGGGCGCCCTTGGGCGGCCCGGTCGTGCCGGAGGTGTAGATCATCAGCGCCAGATCGTCGGCGGCGGTGTCGAGCGGGGTGAAGTCGGGCGAGGCGGCGGCGATCGCCTCCCAAAAGCCCTCGGTCGCGCCGTCCGGCCCGTGAATCGACAGCGCGGTCGCGAGCCCGGGCAACTGGTCACGAATCGTCGCGACCTTGGCGGCTCCCGCGGCGCCGGTGATCAGGGCCTTGGTGCCCGCATCCCCGAGCCGGTAGGCGAGGGCGTCTGCGCCGAAGAGCGATGCGAGGGGGAGGGCGATGGCGCCGAGCTTGTAGATCGCAACATGGGCGATCGGCACGGCGATTCCCTGCTGCAGCAGAACGGCGACCCGGTCGCCACGGCCGATGCCGCGGGCCCGCAGCGCGTTCGCGAGGCGATTCGAGCGCTCGCGAAGCTGCCCGTAGGTCAGGATGTCGGTCGAATCGTCCGGCCGAATCTCGATGATGGCGGGACGGTCGGGCTCGGCCGCCGCCCAGCGGTCGGCGACGTCGACGCCCATGTTGTAGCGGGCGGGGACGTTCCAGCGGAAGCCGGCCCGCAAAGCCGCGAAATCGCGGGTATCCGGGACCGAGAATCCGATCCCGTCGGCGGGGAGCTTAAGCGAACCTTGCGCGGCGGCGGACGTGGCCGGCGCTCCGGAGCGGAACGGGGCTTACGCCGCCGCGGCCGTCTTCTCGGAGATCTCGCGCTTCAGGCGGCGCACGCGCAGCGAGAGCTCGTCGTCCGCAGCCTTGTTCAGGAAGGAATCGAGGCCGCCGCGATGCTCGACCGAGCGCAGGGCATGCGCCGTGATGCGCAGGCGCACCGAGCGGCCCAGCGCGTCCGAGATCAGCGTCACGTTGACGAGGTTCGGCAGGAACCGCGTCTTGGTCTTGCGATTCGAGTGGCTGACGAGGTTGCCGACGAGGACGGCCTTGCCGGTCAGTTCGCAGCGACGGGACATGGGATTGATCCTATTGGTCTCAAGCCGAACCCGTGCGAGCCGAACGGCCCGGCGCCAGGGATCGACACAATCTCGATGTGAAGGCCGGCCATATACGGAAGCTGCCGGCCAGCGTCAAGGTTGGTACCGCGTCTTGCGGCGGATGTCGACGGCCGTGCGGCGCCTGTTTGACGCCAATCGGCAGCCTTTTTGCGGCGCCTCACGCCAGCAGGCGCGCCATCACCCGCGAATCCACGTTGCCGCCGGACAGGATGATGCCGACGCGCTTGCCCGCGATGGGCACGAGGCCGCCCATTGCCGCCGCCGCGGCGAGGCAGCCGGTCGGCTCGGCGACGATCTTCAGCCGCTCCAGCAGGAACCGCATCGTCTCCACCAGGGCGGCGTCGGAAACCGTCAGGATGTCCGTCACGCGCTCGCGGATGATCGGGAACGTGCGCTCGCCGAGATGCGTCGTGAGGGCGCCGTCCGCGATCGACACCGGCACCGGGATCCTGACGATCTGCCCGCTCCGGAAGGAGCGTTGGCCGTCGTTCCCGGCTTCCGGCTCGACCCCGTAGACTTGGCAGCCTGGCGAGCGGGCGGCCGCCGTGAGGGCGGAGCCGGACAGCAGCCCGCCGCCACCGAGGCACACGAAGAGCGCATCGAGCGGCCCCGTTTCCTCGATCAGCTCCAGCGCCGCCGTCCCCTGGCCCGCGATGACGTCGGCGTGGTCGTAGGGCGGGATCATGGTCAGGCCGCGCTCGGCCGCGAGCTGCCGGCCGATGGCTTCCCGGTCGTCCTTGTAGCGGTCGTAGGTCACCACCTCGCCGCCATAGCCCCGGGTCGCCTCGAGCTTCAGGACCGGCGCGTCGGACGGCATGATGATGACGGTCTTCACGCCGAGCAGGCTGCCCGCATAGGCGATCGCCTGCGCGTGGTTGCCGGACGAAAAGGCGACGACGCCGCGCGCCTTCTGCTCCTCGGGGAGGGCCGAGATGGCGTTGTAGGCGCCGCGGAACTTGAAGGCGCCGGAGCGCTGCAGGTTCTCGCATTTGAAGAACAGTTGAGCGCCCGTCATCCCGTCCGCGATGCGGGAGGTCATCACGGGGGTGCGGTGCGCGATGCCGGC
>JAQGJZ010000445.1 GCA_028290385.1 Enterovirga sp. | reverse complement strand
CTCCACGGCCGCCAGCATGTCGCGCGCGCTTTACACGTGCACCGTGTGGACCCCGTCCGGATCGGGAATGGAAACGGGGCCGGACACCAACGTCACCTGGGCGCCCGCCGCAGCCGCGGCCGCCGCGATCGCGTGGCCCTGCCGGCCCGAGGAGCGGTTGGCGATGTAGCGGACGGGATCGATCGGCTCGTGCGTCGGCCCCGAGGTGACGAGAACGCGGAGGCCGGACAGGGCGCCCTGCTCCGCTCGCCCTGAGGAGGGAAACAACGCGGCGACCGCGTCCGCGATCTCGGCCGGCTCCGCCATGCGGCCGGGGCCGAACTCCGCCTCCGCCATGGCGCCCTCGTTCGGACCCACGACGTGGACGCCGTCGGCCCGAAGGGTGGCGACGTTCCGCTGCGTCGCCGGGTGCTGCCACATGCGCACGTTCATGGCGGGCGCGATGAGGATCGGCAGCGTGGTGGCCAGAAGCACGGTCGAGGCGAGGTCGTCCGCGGCACCGGCCGCCATCCGGCTCATCAGGTTGGCGGTGGCCGGCGCGACCACGATCGCATCGGCATCGCGGGCGAGCTTGATATGGCCGATCTCGGCCTCGTCGGCCCGGTCGAACAGGTCCGTATGGGCGCGCTGGCCGGAGAGGGCCGCAGCCGCGAGCGGCGTCACGAATTGCTGCGCGCCCGCCGTGAGGATGCAGCGGACCGTCGCCCCGCGCTCGCGCAGCCGCCGGATCAGGTCGAGCGACTTGTAGGCGGCAATGCCGCCGCCGATGACGAGAAGGATGCGCCGGCCCTGCATGGGAGGAGCTCTACAACGCCGCGAAGCCGAAGAGGAGGAGCAGCACCACGACCCATATGCCGAGCGCGATGAAGGCGAGGTTGCGCGTCGGCCGCGGCCCGATCGTCGACACATGCACGGGGGCGAGCCCGAGCCCGTGATCCGCCACCCGCTCGAGCTTGCTCAGCAGGCGCTCCACGCGCTGCGCCATCTCGGGCAGGTCCGATGCGACCTTGGCGAGGGTCAGCAGGCCGCGGCCGGCCTCTTCCGCCCGGCCGATCGGCCCGAGGTTGCGCTCGATCCAGTCGCGGACCACCGGCTCCGACGCCGCCCAGATGTTGAGATGCGGATCGAGCGCGCGGGCGACACCCTCCACCACCACCATGGTCTTCTGCAGCATCACAAGTTCGGGCCGGGTGGCCATGTCGAACAGCGAGGTGATCTCGAACAGCAGCGTGAGCAGGCGTGCCATCGAGATTTCGCTGGCGCGCCGGTTGTGGATCGGCTCGCCGATGGCGCGGATCGCCTGCGCGAAGTCCTCGACCGAGTGATGGGCGGGCACATAGCCGGCATCGAAATGCACCTGCGCGACGCGCCGATAATCGCGGCGGATGAAGCCCAGCAGGATTTCGGCCAGGAAGCGCCGCTCCTTGAGGCCGAGCCGGCCCATGATGCCGGTATCGACCGCGACGAGCCGCCCCTCCGCATCGACCATCAGGTTCCCGGGATGCATGTCGGCGTGGAAGAAGCCGTCGCGGATCGCCTGCCTGAGGAAGGACTGGATGACGGTGCGGGCGAGAGCCGGCCGATCATGGCCCGCCGCCGCGATATCATCGAGCCGATGCAGCGGGATGCCGTCGATCCATTCCGTGGCGAGCACGTCGCGCTGGGTCAGGTCCCAGTCCGGCCTCGGCACCCGGAAACCGGGGTCCTCGGCCGTGTTGTCGGCCAGTTCCGACAGCGCCGCCGCCTCGAGCCGGAGATCGATCTCGACCGCGACCGAGCGCGCCAACGTCTCCACGATGACCTGCGGCCGCAGCCGCCGCGCCTCCGACAGCGTGCGCTCGGCGAGCTTGGCCGCGAACCGCATCGCCTGCAGGTCCTTGTGGAACCGCTCGCGGACGCCGGGCCGCACGACCTTGATGGCGACGGTGCGCCCATCGTGCAGCACGGCCCGGTGAACCTGCGCGATGGACGCCGCCGCGACCGGCTCGCTCAAGGAGGCGAAGACCTCGGCCACCGGCCGGCCCAGCGCGAGTTCGATTGTCGCGACAGCCTCCGCCGTGGGGAACGGCGGCATGCGATCCTGAAGACTCTCGAGATCGCGTGCCACCTCGACGCCGACGATGTCGGGGCGCGTCGCCAGGAACTGGCCGAACTTCACATAGGAGGGACCGAGTCGGGTCAGGGCCGCGGACAGCCTTGCGGCGCCGCCGCCCGGGCGGCGCTTCTCGATCAGCCGTGCTACCCCGAGCGCCAGCCGGGCGCCGGGCGGCAGCACGCTCGCATCGATCAGCGACAGCGCACCTTCACGCGCCAGGGCGTATCCGGCGTGAAGGTTGCGGGCGAGATGCGCGACCGCGCCGATCGCGCTCAAAATTTCCAGCCTGAATGGATGGCCACGATGCCGCCGGACAGGGGCCGGTGCGTCACGCGCCGGAAGCCCGCCTCTTCGATCATACGGGAGAAGGCTCCCGGGGGCGGGAAGCGGCGGATGGACTCCACGAGGTATTGGTAGGAGTCGCGATCCTTCGCGACCAGTTCGCCGATCCTCGGGATGACCTTGAACGAATACGCGTCGTAAATCCGGTCGAGCCCCGGGATGTCGACCTTGGAGAATTCCAGGCACAGGAAGCGGCTACCCGGCTTCAGGACGCGGTGGGCCTCCTTCAGGGCGAGTTCGATGCGCGGCACGTTTCGGATGCCGAAGGCGATCGTGTAGCCGTCGTATTCGCGATCCCCGAACGGAAGGGCCTGGGCATCCGCCTCCACGAACTCGAGCCGCGACAGGCCGCGCTTTTCGGCACGCTCGCGACCGACGCCCAGCATATCCGCGTTGATGTCCGCGACCGTCACGCGGGTGTCCTCGCCGCCCGCGTCCGCCACCCGGAAGGCGACGTCGCAGGTGCCGCCGGCCACGTCGAGGAGCCGGAAGGGCCGTCCGCGCGGCGGCCTGAGCATGGAGACC
>JAQGJZ010000416.1 GCA_028290385.1 Enterovirga sp. | reverse complement strand
CGGCCCGGGTGATCTGCTGCACCTTCTCCGGGCTGCGGGCCGTCGCGACGATGCGCCCGAAACGCGCACGTGCCCGGTCCGCGAAGACAGCCGCCGTGTAGCCGAACCCGAAGATGACGAAACTCATGCGGCGCTCTCGATCGGCGCCGCCGCGGCGCAGGCGGCGCGCCACTCGGCCAGCACGTCCGGGTCGGTCTCGCCCGGCTCGCACGCCTCGGCGAGGCGGCCGAACTCGCCCGCGGGCAGGAGGCGCCCCGCGGCCCAGACCGCCATCGCGCGCACCAGCGGAGACGGGTCCGCCAGCAGCCGCACCGCCTCCGGAGCCAGGTCGGCGTCGCCGGAATTGCCGATCGCGATCAGCACGTTGCGCAGAAAGCGGTCGCGGCCGGTGCGCTTGATGGGTGTTCCGGCGAAGAGCTGGCGGAAGGCCGCATCGTCCAGCCTCGACAGATCTCGGAGCGAGAGCCCGGACAGCTCCTCGCGCATCGCCAGCCGGGCGTCCCGGGCCGTTTCGGCGAACTTGTTCCAGGGGCAGACCGCGAGGCAATCGTCGCAGCCGAAGACCCGGTTGCCGATCGGCTCGCGGAATTCGGGCGCGATATGGCCCTTATGCTCGATGGTCAGATACGCGATGCAGCGCCCCGCATCGAGCACGTGCGGGCGCGGAAAGGCCGCGGTCGGGCAGACATCGAGGCATCGCGTGCAGGAGCCGCAGCGCGGCGCTTCGGGCGCGTCGGGCGGCAGCGCGGCGGTGGTGAAGATGGCACCCAGCAGCAGCCAGGAGCCGTGCTCGCGCGAGACCACGACCGAGTGCTTGCCGACCCAGCCGAGGCCGGACGCGGCCGCGAGCGCCTTTTCCATCACGGGCGCCGTGTCGACGAACACTTTTACGTCCGCGCCCGCCTTGGCGGCCAGGAACCCCGCGAGCTCCTTCAGGCGGCCCTTGATGACGTCGTGGTAGTCGCGCCGGGTCGCGTAGGTGGCGAGCGCCGCCTGCCCGCGTGCCGCGAGCGCCTCCAGCGGGTCGCGCTCCGGCGCGTAGGACAGGCCCAGCATGATCACGGCGCGGACCTCGGGCCAGAGCCCGGCCGGCGAGGCGCGCCGCTCGGGCGTCGTCGCCATCCAGTCCATGCCGGCCTGATGCCCGGCCCCCAGCCACGCGGCGAGCCGGCCCGCCGCCTCCGGGATCGAGTCCGGCGCCGCCACCCGGACGAGGTCGAAGCCGAGCGCCCGGCCCCGCTCGGCGACGGCGGCCTTGAGCTCCGCCCCGCTCAGAAATCCAGATCGGCGTAATGCTGCGCCGGCACCATCCCGGGAACCCGGTCGACCAGGATCGGCCGGAAGGCCGGACGCGACTTCACCCGCGCGTACCAATCCTTCGCATGCTCGTCCTCGTCCCATGGCACGTCGCCGAGATAATCCGCACAGGAGAGATGGGCCGCCGCCGCGAGATCCGCATAGGTCAGGGTGTCGCCCGCGAGCCATTTCCGGCTCGCGGCCAGATACCCGATATAGCGCAGATGATAGCGCATGTTCGCCCGCGCCGCCCGGATCGCCGATGCATCCGGCGAGGCGCCGCGCTGAAACCGCTTCAGGATCTTCTCTTCGAGCAGGTAGGACGTCACCTCCTCGAAGAATTTCACGTTGAACCACTCGACCAGCCGGCGCACCTCCACCCGCAGGGCAGGGTCGGTCGGCAGCAGGCGGCGGCCGTTCAGGGCGCGGCCTCGGGTCTCGTCCAGATATTCGGCGATCACGGTGGCGCCCGGGATCGCGAGGTCGTCCTCGCACAGCACCGGCGTGGTGCCCGAGGGGTTCAGCTGGAGGAAATCTTCGCTTCGCTCCCAGGGCCGCGCCTCCGCGCTCTCGGATTCGACGCCCATCTCGGCCAGCGAGAGCCGGACAAAGCGCGAATGCGGGCAAAACGCGTAATGGTGGAGGACGGCCATGATCCGGGGAAACGCCTGGGGCTGTATGCGACCTGCGCGCGGCCTGGTTAATGGGCCGTAATCGTCCGGTTCGGCGGCGCGGCGTCGCGGCAGCTCGCGTTAACCTGGTGCTTACCGTAACGGGCCAAGCCCATCCCCGGCGGATCAGCCGCCCTGCCCCGAGGCGCGATGACTTCGATCCAGCTTCTCCAGTCGCTGATCCTCGGCTTCGTCGAGGGTTTCACGGAATTCCTGCCGGTCTCCTCGACCGGGCACCTCTTGCTGCTGCAGCACTTCTTCGGGCTGGACAGCGAGGCGAACAAGACCTTCGCGATCCTGGTGCAGCTCGGCGCGATCCTGGCGATCGTGACCGCCTATTACGGCCGCCACAAGCAGGTGGCCCTGGACCTGCCGCGCGAGCCGGCGGCGCGCCACTTCGTCATCGGGGTGCTGGTGGCCTTTCTGCCGGCCGCCATCATCGGCGCGCTGCTGCACGGCTTCATCAAGGAGGTGCTGTTCAACCCGGTGATCATCTGCATGTCGCTGATCGCCGGCGGTTTCGTTCTGATGATCATCGATCAGGTCGACCT
>JAQGJZ010000387.1 GCA_028290385.1 Enterovirga sp. | reverse complement strand
TCGGCGCCGATCCCGCTCGATGCTCCCGTGATGACCGCCCAGCGCGGATCATTCATGCGATCAGGTCTCCTGGAACGCGGCTGAGCATGGGTTATGCGTAGCGCGGGGCCGAGTTCCGGTTAACGGGTGTGAGGGCGGATGTCTGACAAGGTCGCGATCGTCGGCTCGGGCGGAATCGGCGGGTATCTGGCGGCGGAACTGGCCGAAGCGGGCCGCCCTGTCACCCTGTGTGTCCGGACCGCCTTCGACAAATTGGTCGTCCAGGAGCCCGACCGGGTGCGCGAGGTCACGGTGCCGATCGCGACGCGCCCGGACGAGGTCGGGCCCGCGCGCGTCGTGCTTCTCACCACCAAGTCTCAGGATACGGCGGGCACCAAGCCGTGGCTCGACCGCCTCGCCGGGCCGGAAACGACCGTCGTGGTCGTGCAGAACGGGGTCGGCCACCTCGATCGCGTCCAGCCCCTCGCGCCGCAGGCCAAGGCGGTCGTGCCGGCGATCATCTATTGCGCGGTGGAACGCGTCTCGCCCGGGCGGCTGGTGCATCACACGGGCGCCGGCCTGAGCCTGCCGGAGCACCCGGAAGGCGCATTCGTGGCCGAGCTGTTCTCCGGCACGTCCTTCAAGGTGACCGTCGAGGCGGATTTCACCACGGTCGCGTGGCGGAAGCTGTTTGCCAATCTCGTCAGCAATCCCGTCACGGCGCTCACCTTGCGGCGCGTGCGCGCCAACCGCGAGCCCGACATCCAAAACCTCGCCTCCGGCCTGCTGCGCGAAGCCGTGCTGGTCGCGGCCGCCGAAGGCGCCGCGCTGACCCAGGCCGACGCGGACCAGGTTGTCGCGTGGCTGGGCACGGGCAACCCCGACGGGGGCACCTCCATGCTCTACGACCGGCTCGCTGGCCGGCCGCTGGAGCACGAATACATCACGGGCGCCGTGGTCCGTGCGGCCGAGAAGCACGGCATCGACGTGCCGCTCAACCGCGCCATCCTGGCCCTGTGCCGGGCCGCGAGCGGCCACAAGCTGGACGGCTCGTACTGACGATCAGCCCGTTGCGAGTTCCGCCCGCACCAGGCTGACCCAATAGGCCGCGCCGAGAGGGATGATGTCGTCGTTGAAATCGTAGAGCGGGGTGTGGACCGGGTGGTGGGAGCCGTCCGGTTGCACCCCGTTGCCGATGAAGATGAACGCGCCCGGCCTCGCCCGCAGCATGTCGGAGAAGTCCTCGCCGCCCGTGATCGGGGGCGCGTTGCCCTCCACCTTGTCCGCGCCGACCAGCGAGGCGGCGACACGGGTTGCGGTTGCGGTCTGGTCCGGGTGGTTCACGAGCGCCTGGCAGAGGCCTTCGTAAGAAACCTCGGCCGTGCAGCCCTGCGCGGCGGCGTGGGCTTGCGCCAACTCCCGCATGCGCCGTTCCACGAGCGCCCGCACCTCGTCCGAGAAGGTGCGGACCGTGCCGCGGATCACGATCTCGGCCGGGATCACGTTCGGCGAGGCGGCCGAACCGCCATGGATCGAACCGAGCGAGATCACGGCCGGATCGAAGGCCGAGATGTTGCGGCCGATCACGTTCTGCAGCGCGAGCACGAAATGCGCCTGTGCGATCGTGGTGTCCGTCGCCAGGTGCGGGGTGGACCCGCCATGCCCGCCGGTGCCGCGGAACGTCACGGTGAAGAAGTCCACGGCCGCCATCATGGGGCCCGGGCGGAGCCGGAAGTGGCCGGCCGGGAGCCCGGGGCCGTTGTGCATCCCGTAGACGGCGTCGCAGGGAAAGCGCTCGAACAGTCCGTCGTCGACCATGCGGGAGGCGCCCCCGCCGCCTTCCTCCGCCGGCTGGAAGATGAAATGCACCTGGCCCGCGAAATCCGGCTTCTCGGCGAGATAGCGGGCCGCGCCCAGCAGCATGGTCGTGTGCCCGTCGTGACCGCAGGCGTGCATCTTGCCCGGGATCGTCGAGGCGTGGGGAAGGCCCGTCTGCTCCAGGATGTTGAGCGCGTCCATGTCGGCCCGGAGGCCGACCGCGCGATTGCCGGGCCGGCTGCCCTTCAGCGTGCCCACGACCCCCGTCCGGCCGACGCCCTCCGTCACCGCGATGCCCCAGCCGCGGAGCTTCTCGGCGACGATCGCGGCGGTGCGCGTCTCCTCGAACGACGTTTCCGGATGGGCGTGGATGTCGCGCCGGATGCGGATCAGGTCGTCCTGGTAGGCGGCGAGTTCGTCGAGGAGAGGATGGCTCATGGGGTCCAGTGGGTGCGTTGGGTGCCGAGAAAGTCCGGGGTCTGCCAGCCAAGATGCTGCCCGCCATCGACGCAGAGCAACTGCCCCGTGACATTGCGGGCCTGCGCCAGAAACAGGACCGCCTGCGCGATCTCGTCCGGCTGGATGGGGCGGGCGAGCGGAATGCCGGCGACCTCGGCACGCATCCCGTCCTCCCCGTCGAAGCGGTTCGGGGCCGTGGGCCCGGGCCCGACGGCGTTCACTCGGATGCGCCGGGCCGCATAGGCCTGGGCCATCGTCCGGGTCGCGGTCCAGAGGCCGGATTTGGCGAGCGTGTAGGAGAAGTAGGACGGGTTCGGGCGCA
Organism: Enterovirga sp.; assembly: GCA_028290385.1. GTDB lineage: Bacteria > Pseudomonadota > Alphaproteobacteria > Rhizobiales > Beijerinckiaceae > Enterovirga. The sequence goes on along the minus strand of JAQGJZ010000387.1, from coordinate 2,603 downwards.
GCACCCGCTGGTCGATCACGTTGACGACGGAGGCTTCCGTTCCGTCCGGCACCTGGGCCGCGAAGGCGGCCGCGAGCAGCACCGGGGCGCGGAGGTTCACGGCGAAGTGCTGGTCGAGGAGAACGGGGTCGGGCGCAGCGGCCGAATCGGGCTCGAACAGCGCGGCCGAGTTCACCAGCAGGGTGAGCGGGCCGAGCGCGGCGTTGGCGGCGTCGATGATCCCGGCCGGGGCGGCCGGATCGGCCAGATCCCCGGGCACGACCGCGATCCGCCTGCCCGCCTGGGCCAGGCGCGTCGCCTGCTCCTCCGCCTCGTGCCGGGAGGCGGGCGTGCAATGGAGCCCGACATCGTAGCCGGCGGCGGCCAGGTGCTCGGCGATCGCGAGCCCGATCCGTCGGGCCGCCCCCGTGACCAGGGCGGCCATGATCGGCGGCTTCGAATCCAGTCCGGAGGCTGCGCCGTGCGACACCTCGCCCGTTTCGCTCATCAGCGGCTCATATGGCGCTTTGGGCCCGCTGAAAAGCGAGGTCAAAGCGCCGGAGGAGCCGCCGCGGTCTCCGTGGGCGGCGCGGCCGGTCCTCGCACGGTGCGGCTGTGCAGCAGGTTCATGATCAGCGCCGTCCAGCCGGTCTGGTGCGATGCGCCAAGGCCACGGCCCGTGTCACCGTCGAAGAACTCGTGGAAGAGCAGGTTTTCGTCGCAGCGGGACGGGGCGGCGTAGCCCGCGCCTTCGCCGAAACAGGGCCGCTTGCCGCTGCGGTCGCGGGCGAACAGCGCGATCAGCCGCTCTTCCAGCGCGTCCGCGATCGCCGAAAGGGTGCGCTGCACGCCGGATCCGGTCGGGTATTCGATCAGGAAATCGTCGCCGTAATAGGCGTGGAAGCGCCGGATCGCCTCGACCAGGAGGTAGTTCATGGGCATCCAGACGGGGCCCCGCCAATTGGAATTGCCGCCGAACATGTTGGAGGTCGATTCCGCCGGATCGTAGCGCACGGAGAACGAGCCGCCGAACGCCTCAAACGTGTAGGGCCGGTCCCGGTAGATTCTGGACAGCGAGCGGATCCCGAACGGCGAGAGAAACTCCGCCTCGTCGAGCAAGCGCCGGAGAAGCGCCTTCATGCGGTGGCCGCGCAGAAGCGACAGGAGCTTGCGGTCGCGGACGCCGCCCTGCGTCCAGCGCGACACGAGCTTGGTCAAGTGCGGCCGGTTCTCCAGCACCCAGTTCATGCGCCGGGCGAAATCCGGCAGGCGCTGAAGCATATCCGCGTCGATCACCTCGACGGCGAAGAGCGGGACGAGGCCCACGATGGAGCGCACCCGCAGCGGCACCATCTCGCCGCCCGGCATGTCGACCTCGTCGTAGTAGAACTCGTCTTCGTCGTCCCACAGGCCGAAGCCTTCGCCGCCCATGTCCGTCATCGCCTCGGCGATGAAGAGGAAGTGCTCGAAGAACTTGGAGGCGGTGCTTTCATAGACGTCGTTGTGCAGCGCGAGCTCGAGCGCGATGCGCATCATGTTGAGCGCATACATGGCCATCCAGGCGGTGCCGTCGGCCTGGTGCACGCGCCCGAAGCCCGGCGGTGGGCGCGAGCGGTCGAACAGCCCGACATTGTCGAGCCCGAGAAACCCGCCCTGAAAGACGTTGCGCCCCTCGGCGTCCTTGCGGTTCACCCACCAGGTGAAGTTGATGAGGAGCTTGTGGAACACGCCCTCCAGGAAGGCGACGTCGCCGCGGCCGCCGCGGCTCTGGCGATCGATCTCGAACACCCGGAAAGCCGCCCAGGCGTGGACGGGCGGGTTGGCGTCCCCGAACTCCCATTCATAGGCCGGCAACTGGCCGTTCGGATGCATCAGCCATTCGCGCGTCAGAAGAAGAAGCTGCTTCTTGGCGAAATCCGGATCCAGCAACGCCATCGGGATGCAGTGGAAGGCAAGATCCCAGGCGGCGAACCAAGGGTATTCCCACTTGTCCGGCATCAGCAGGATGTCCGCCGTCGCGAGGTGCTGCCACGTGACGTTGCGGCCTTGGCGGCGCTCGCGGGGCGGCCGGGGCTGCAGCGAGTCCCCGTCGAGCCAGAGCCGCACGTCGTAGCGGTAGAACTGCTTGGACCAGATCAGCCCCGCGGCCGCCTGCCGGAACACGAGGCGCGCGTCCTCGTCCGTGCCGTCGCAGAGCGCGTCGTAGAAGGCGTTCGCCTCCGCGATCCTGCGCCCGAGAACCGCGTCCGCGGTGTCGACCGGACGGACCCGCCGCCCGGCCGACACGCGGAAGCGGATCTGCGTGCTTTCTCCGGGGGCCAGCATCCGCCGGAAATGCAGCCCGACCCGGGTTCCGGCCTCGCGTGACACGGCGGCGGCGTCGCCATGCACCAGGGCGGCGTCGATCCCGTCCTTGAAGGGGCCGCGTGCATCCGGCTCTCCCGCATAGCGCCTGCGGTTCGTCTCGTTCTCGCAGAACAAGACGTCCGGGCTGCCGTCGTACACGAGACGGTAGCTGCCGAGGCGCGGATGCTCGCAGAGGATGCCGTGTTCCGCCTCGAGGGTCATCTTCGGTCGCCAGGGCACCGCATCCGCCCGCCACGCCCAGATGTTGCGAAACGACA
>JAQGJZ010000366.1 GCA_028290385.1 Enterovirga sp. | reverse complement strand
TGATCGACGAGGTGCATGTAATGCACGCCCGAGGGGCAGGTCGTCATGCAGGACAGGCAGGACAGGCAACGGTCGATATGGCGGACGACCTGCGCGGTCGCGGCCTTGCCGCCCTCGAACATGTCCTTGATCAGGTAGATGCGCCCGCGGGGTGAATCGAGCTCGTCGCCGAGCAGCAGGTAGGTCGGGCAGGTGGCGGTGCAGAAGCCGCAATGCACGCAGGTGCGCAGGATCTTCTCCGACGCCTCCATATGCGGATCGGCAAGCTGGGCGGGGCTGAAGCTGGTCTGCATGGCCTATGCTCCCGCCTGCCAGAACTTTATGAAATCAAGCGGATAGATCAGCATGATCACGTTCAGGATGAGATTGTCGCGGACCAGGTAGCCGACGGTGATTTCCATCACGAGAGCGGCCGCGACCACCACGGCAACGGGAAGCCGTGAGGCTGCGACGAAGCCGACGATCATGGCCAGCATGTCGCTGACGGAGTTCAGCACGCTGTCCCCGAAATAGTGCTGGGCGACCGCCGCGGCCCGGTAGCGCTCGATGATCATGGGCGTGTTCTCGACGATCTCCCAAACGCCTTCGAGCGCGGTGGCGGCGAGAAGCCCCGCCCAGAGCGGCATCGGCCGTCCGAGGAGCCGGAACACGAGCCACGCGCCGAAATAGAACACGAAGCCATGGATGACGTGGGAGAACGTGTACCAATCCGTGAGGTGCTGCGAGTTCTCCGGGCTCTGGATGGTTCCGTGCCAGAGCTTGACCGTGCCGCAGGTGCAGATCGGCACGCGCCCCATCCAGAGCAGCACCAGCGCCGCTAGGCAGACCAGGAGCGCGGGAAGCGCGAAGTCGCGCGGGCGCCAGCCCGGCCGGGTTGGCCGCGCCGCACCGGGCAGCACACCCGCCATGTCAGATGCCGGCATACATTCGCCCCCGGCTGAAGATTCCAACAGGATCCAGGGATCCCTTGATCCCGGCCGTCAGCCGGCGCAGCGGCTCGGTCAGGGGCTGGAAGACGTCCACGGCCGCCCGAACCTCGGCGGGCGCCCGCACCAGGGTCGCGTGCCCGCCGGTCTGGGCCAGCGCGGCCCGGATGATCGCCGCGCCGGCATCGCCCTCGGCAGCGCAGGCGAGCCAGACCAGCCCGCCGCCCCAATCGTAGAACCACCGGCACGACACGTCGCGCGCGACCAGCTCCGTGAAGTGATGGCCCTTCGTCGGCACGGTGGAAATACGCCAGACGGCTTCGTCCGAGATCCCGGCCGCGAACGGCGCGACATCCCGCACGCCGCGCCACAGGGCGGTGTTGGCCTCTCCCTCGACGATATCGAGGTCGTTGCGGCGGAACAGGCGCCGGAGTTCACCGCCGCGGTAATCGACGGAATACGCAAAGCCCTCGAGGCGGATCATCGTCTGTGATGCTCCCCCGCCGAGGCCCGCCGGCAGGTACGCGGCACCCGTGACCTCGTAGGGCGAGCCGAGCGCCGCCGACATCGCGGCCGCGGCCGCGGCCTCATCCAGCCCGCGCAGAACCAGCGTCGTGGCGCGCTCCGGCTTCGGCAGCACCTTGAACACCACTTCGGTGAGGAACCCGAGCGTCCCCCACGACCCGCCGAGCAGCTTTACCAGGTCGAGCCCGGTGACGTTCTTCATCACGCGGCCGCCGTTCTTCACCGTCTCGCCGCGCCCGTTGACGAAGCGCACGCCGATAAGGCTGTCGCGGGCGGCACCGGCCTGGATGCGGCGCGGGCCGGACAGGTTCGCGGCCGCGACGCCGCCGATCGTCGGCTCGCCAGCCGAGCCGAGCAGCGGGCGATAATCGATCGGCTCGAAGGTGAGCTGCTGGCCGCGGCTCGCGAGCGTCTGCTCCACCTCGGCGAGGGGCGTGCCGGCGCGGGCGCCGATCACGAGCTCGGCCGGCTCGTAGAGCGTAACCCCGCTCAGCGCGGCGGCCGACAGCGTGCGCTCCGTCTGGGCGGGCCGGCCGATCGCCGCCTTCGTCCCGCCACCGGCGAGCGCAAGCGGCACGCGCCCCGCGGCCGCCTCGGCAACGGCTGCGCAGGCTTCCTGTTCGTCACGCGGCGTGATGGTCGTCATGAGAACCTGAGCGGGCGCGGGCGGGAGAGGCAAGAGGTGCCATCTGTCTGGCCGGCCTCGGGAGAACCGGCGCGCTCGCCCACAGGGTCCGCGATCTTGCCCCCCTTGCTCACGCCAGCACCCTGCCGTCGAGCGGAAAGACCTTGGCCGGATTGAGCAGCCAGGCGGGATCGAACACGTTGCGGATGCGCATCTGCTGCGCCAGGTCGCTCTCGTCGAACTGGCAGCGCATCAGGTCGCGCTTTTCGATGCCCACGCCGTGCTCGCCCGTGAGGCAGCCGCCGACTTCGACGCAGAGCCGGAGAATGTCCTCGCCGGCGCGCTCGGCCTTCTCCATCTCGCCCGGCTTGTTGATGTCGAACAGGATCAGCGGGTGCAGGTTGCCGTCGCCGGCATGAAAGACGTTGGCGACGCGCAGGCCTTCCCGCTGCACGATCTCGCCGATGCGCTGGAGCACCAGCGGCAACTGCCCGGTCGGGATCGTGCCGTCCATGCAGATGTAATCCGAGATGCGGCCCGTGGCCCCGAAGGCGGCCTTGCGGCCCTTCCAGATGGCCGCGCTTTCGGCCTCGGACTTCGACACCCTTATCGTTTTGACGCGGTGGCGCTCGGCGATCGTGACGACGCGGCGGAGCTGTTCGTCGATCTCGGCATCGGAGCCCTCGACCTCGATGATCAGCATCGCCTCCACATCGAGCGGGTAGCCGGCCTGCGCGAAGCCTTCCGTGATCTCGATGGCGAGCTTGTCCATGTATTCGAGCGCCACCGGGACCAAGCCCTCGCCGATGATGGCCGCGACGCAGGCGCCGGCATCCTCCGGGCTTGGAAAGCCGAGCAGCGCCGGCCGGGCGCCTTCGGCGGCGCGCAGAATGCGGACGGTCGCCTCGGTCACGATGCCGAGTTGGCCCTCCGACCCGATCACGAGCCCGAGCAGGTCGAGGCCGGCGCTGTCGAGATGCTGCCCGCCGAGCTCGACCACCGTGCCGTCGAGCAGCACCATCGTGACGCCCAGGATGTTGTTGGTGGTGACGCCGTATTTCAGGCAATGCGCCCCCCCGGAATTCATCCCGATGTTGCCCGCGATCGTGCAGGCGAGCTGGCTCGACGGGTCGGGCGCGTAGAAGAACGACTCGTGCCCGACCGCGCCGGAGATCGCCAGATTGGTGATGCCGGCCTCGACCCGCGCGGTGCGGTTCTCGAAGTCGAGCTCGAGCACGCGCGCCATCTTCGACACGCCGACGACCACCGCGTCCTCCTGCGGGATTGCGCCGCCAGCGAGCGAGGTGCCCGCGCCGCGCGGCACGATCTTCACGCCCTGCCCGCTCAGATAACGCATGACGGCCGAGACCTCGGCCGTGGAGGACGGGAGGACGACGGCCAACGGCAGCCTGCGGTACGCGGTGAGACCGTCCGTCTCGAAGGCGCGACGCTCGTCCTCGGAGGCGATCAGCGCCTCGGGATGCACGAGCCGCGCGAGCCCTGCCAAAATCTCGTCGCGACGCGCCAGGATGGCTGGATCCGGCGCCGGAAAGGCGATGGACATGGACGGTCTCCCGGGGCCCGAGCCCCTGGAGCGCAATCTAATCGCTCGGCCCCGACGGCGCGAGCCGTTTCAGGCTGCCGCGCCGCGTTGCACGACGACGCGATTGCGCCCGCCCTCCTTGGCACTGTAGAGGCCCCGGTCCGCCTGGCGGAGCAGGGCATCGAGGTCCGCCGCCTCGGCCGACAGCTCGGAGCAGCCGATGCTCAGGGTCACCGGGATGGCCGTCCCCTCGAAGGTGGGAATCAGGCCGCTGATGACGCGGCGCAGCCGCTCAGCGACCATTTCCGCTCCCGCGAGCTCGATGGAGGGCAGGAGGATGGCAAACTCCTCTCCGCCGAGCCGGCCGATGATGTCGATCGAACGCAGGGTCGTCTGGAGCGCCACGGCGACCTGCTTCAGCACCTCGTCGCCGGCAGCGTGCCCATGGGTGTCGTTGATGCGCTTGAAATGATCGAGGTCGATCATCAGGGCCGAAAGCGGCTGTCCGAAGCGCTTCCACCGGGTGAGCTCGGCTTCCCCGAGTTCGTAGAACCGCGCCCGGTTCGAGACGCCGGTGAGCTGGTCGGTGGTGATGAGGCGGCGGATCTCCTCCGCATTGGTCTTCGACTGGGTGACGTCGCGCAGGACGACCGAGAAGCCGGTGACCTCGCCGGTCTTCTCCTCGAGCGCGGAAACGAGGCTCTGGCACCAATAGCGCGAGCCGTCTTTGCGGCGGCGCCACCCCTCGTCGATGTGCCACCCGTCGCGCCGGGCGAAATCGACCTGCTGCAGCGCCCTGCCCTGCACGGCCTCGTCCGGGAAATAAAAGACGTTCATGGTTCGCCCGAGAACGTCGCGGCTCACGTAGCCGGTCTGCCGCTCGCCGGAGACGTTCCAGGCGCTGATCCGGCCGGTCGCGTCGAGCGACAGGAGCGCGAAATCGTTGACGCCGGCGAGGATCATGGAGAACCAGGATTCGGCCTCCTTGAGGCGGCGTTCCTGGGCGACCTGCTCGGTCACGTCCGTGAGGACGGCCATGATGCGGTCGCGCTCGATCTTGATGAGCGAGCAGGCGAGAACCTCCGGGGTATCCGATCGGCCCTGGCGCAGATGGATGCGCCGGTTCTCGCAGACTGTGCCCCGCTCGTCGGCGAAGCTCGATGCCATGTAGCGCAGGTCGGGAGCGTAGGGCTCCAGCGCTTCAAAAAGGTTCGCCAGAGCCGACGGCGGCGCGATCGGCATCAGCAGCCGGGCCGCGAGCGGGTTCATGAGGCTTACAGCGCCCGCCTCGTTCATCTCCACCAGCCCGACCGGGCAGACATAGAGAAATTCCAGCAGGCGCTCGCTCTCGTCAACGAGGCCGTCACCGGCCGCGAGAGCGGCGCTCATGCCGGTCACCGCTGAACGAGCAGGTAGCGCCGCTTTGCCCCCGCGCTCTGCAAGAGCCGTAGCTTCACCGGGGTCGGCCGCATGCGCAGCGTCAGCACGTAATCGATGGTGGCGTCGAGCTCCGGCTCGTCCTCGAAGCGCTGGGCGACCATATAGTTGTTCATGCAGGGCGCGACGACGGCGAACAGGTGCTTGCCGATCACCTTGTCCGGCGAGAGCCCGGCCATGCGGGATTCGGTGGCGCTGTAGAGGTCGACGGTTCCCGCCGTGTCGAAGCCGATGACCCCGAACGGCAGAGTGTCGAGCGCTTCGGGGCTCGCCCCATCGATATCCCCGATCGAACTCGCTGCGAAATCCATGCGTGCCTCACTCCAGCGTAGGACGATGCACGCGAACAATGGACGGGCCGTAAACGCCCGCCGGACGCGGGGCACGGCGGAACGACCGCCGCTCCCCAGGCCGGAACCCACGGCACGGCTCAGCTTCCGACGGCCGGTTTGGATCCGGGAGGGCCAGTCCGAGTTGACGACGGGCGACACCGCCCGAACCGCAGCCGAACGCCTTCGACAGGCCCCGTTCAAGAAGGCGCGGGGAACATGCGGCACCCGGCCCGCGGACACAGCGGTCCATCCACCGAGGCTCTCCGAGACCACATCACATGACATACAGCGACAGGCAACGACGCCAGCTGCGCACGCTTTTCCTTGGCGGGATTGCCGCGCCCGCGCTTCTTCTCGCCACCCTTCCCGTGCTGGCCCAGCCGGCGCCAGCCGTACCCGGCCTCCCCGGCGGCGCGCCCGGTGCTGCCCCGGTCGAGCGGCCCGCCCGGCCGGATCGCGGCGAGGCCCGTCCGGAGCGGAGCGAGGCCAGGCCCGAGCGTAGCGAGGCTCGGCCGGAGCGCAGCGAAGCACGCCCTGAACGCGGCGAAGCACGCCCGGAGCGTGGCGAGGCCCGCCCTG
>JAQGJZ010000353.1 GCA_028290385.1 Enterovirga sp. | reverse complement strand
TGGTCGAGTATTCCTCGACGCCGTTCCTGCTCTTCATGCTCGGCGAGTACGTGGCCATCATGCTGATGTGCGCGCTCGGCACGATCCTGTTCCTGGGCGGCTGGCTGTCCCCCATCCCGTTCGCGCCTTTCACCTGGGTGCCGGGCGTGGTCTGGTTCGTGCTCAAGGCCTCGTTCCTGTTTTTCATGATCGCCATGGTGAAGGCGTTCGTGCCGCGCTACCGCTACGATCAGCTCATGCGGCTCGGCTGGAAGGTGTTCCTGCCGCTCTCGCTCGCCATGGTCGTGATCGTGGCTTTTGTCCTCAAGGTGACGGATCTCGCCCCGCGCGGGCCCGAGGCCGTCCGGCCCGTCGCCACGGAGGGAGTCGTCCGATGAACGTCACCCAGGCCGCCACCTCGCTGCTCCTGAAGGAGTTCGTCGGCGCCTTCGTCCTGTCGATGAAATACTTCTTCAAGCCGAAGGCGACGATCAACTACCCGTTCGAGAAGAACCACCTGTCGCCCCGCTTTCGGGGCGAGCATGCGCTGCGCCGCTACCCCAACGGCGAGGAGCGCTGCATCGCCTGCAAGCTGTGCGAGGCGATCTGCCCGGCCCAGGCCATCACCATCGAGGCCGGGCCGCGCCGCAATGACGGCACGCGGCGGACCACGCGCTACGACATCGACATGGTGAAGTGCATCTATTGCGGCTTCTGCCAGGAGGCGTGCCCGGTGGATGCGATCGTCGAGGGTCCGAATTTCGAATTCGCGACCGAGACGCGCGAGGAGCTGCTCTACGACAAGCAGAAGCTGCTCGATAACGGCGCCCGCTGGGAGCGGGTGATCGCCCAGAACCTCGCCGCCGACGCGCCTTACCGGTGAGGCGCCGCTTTCGCCCCGCCATGCCGCGGCCTATAGACGCCCGAGTCCCATGACCGCCCTCTTCTTCTACCTCTTCTCGACGGTCACCGTCGCGTCCGCCTTCATGGTGATCGCGGCCCGCAACCCCGTCCATTCGGTGCTGTACCTGATCCTCGCCTTCGTGAACGCGGCGGGGCTCTTCCTGCTGATGGGGGCCGAGTTCCTGGCGATGATCCTGGTGGTCGTCTACGTGGGCGCGGTCGCGGTGCTGTTCCTGTTCGTGGTGATGATGCTCGACGTGGATTTCGCCGAGCTCAGGCAGGGTTATCTCAACTACCTGCCCGTCGGAGCCCTGATCGGGCTCATCTTCCTGGTCGAGCTCGTGCTCGTGGTCTCGACCTGGACGGTCAGCCCCACCGCCCTGCAGCTGCCGCTGGCCGGCAGCCCGACGGTCGAGGCGCTCACCAACACGGAAGCGATCGGGCGGGTGCTCTACACGCGCTACGCCTATTTCTTCCAGGCGTCGGGCCTGATCCTGCTGGTGGCCATGATCGGCGCCATCGTGCTGACGCTGCGCGACCGGGTCGGCGTGCGGCGCCAGATCATCGCCGTGCAGGTTGCCCGCACGCCTGAGGAAGCCGTGGAAATGCGGTCCGTGCCGTCCGGCCGGGGCCTGCCGGAGGAGGTGTCGTGACGATCGGGCTCGGACACTTCCTGACGGTCGCGGCCGTCCTGTTCACGCTCGGTGTGCTGGGCATCTTCCTGAACCGCAAGAACGTGATCGTCATCCTGATGTCGATCGAGCTCATGCTGCTCGCGGTGAACATCAACCTGGTCGCGTTCTCGACCCACCTCAACGACATCGTCGGGCAGGTGTTCGCTCTCTTCATCCTGACGGTCGCGGCGGCGGAAGCGGCGATCGGGCTCGCCATCCTGGTCGTCTTCTATCGCAACCGCGGCTCGATCGCGGTGGAAGACGTCAACATGATGCGGGGCTAGCCGGCGGTCCCATGTACCACCTCATCGTCTTCCTTCCCCTTCTCGGCTTCCTGATCGCCGGCCTGTTCGGCCGTGTCATCGGACCGCGGCCGAGCGAGCTCGTCACGACCGGGCTCCTTGTCGTCTCGGCCCTTCTGTCCTGGGTCGCCTTCTTTCAGGTCGGCTACGGCTCCGGCGCGACCCGCGTGCAGGTCGCCACCTGGTTCGCCTCGGGCGGGCTCGTGGTCGACTGGGCGCTGCGCATCGACACGCTCACGGTCGTGATGCTGGTCGTGGTGAACACGGTGTCGGCGCTCGTTCACGCCTATTCCATCGGCTACATGCACGAGGATCCGCACCGGCCGCGGTTCTTCGCCTACCTGTCGCTGTTCACCTTCGCCATGCTGATGCTGGTGACGTCGGACAACCTCGTCCAGATGTTCTTCGGCTGGGAGGGCGTCGGCCTCGCGAGCTATCTGCTGATCGGTTTCTGGTACGAGAAGCCCTCGGCCAACGCCGCGGCCATGAAGGCCTTCATCGTCAACCGCGTCGGCGATTTCGGCTTCGCGCTCGGCATCTTTCTGGTCTTCGTGCTGTTCGGGTCGACCGTCTACGACGAGATCTTCCCGCGCGTCGGCGAGTTTGCGAACGCCACGTTCCGCTTCCTCGGCTACGAGTGGCACGCGCTGACGCTGGCCTGCCTGCTGCTGTTCATGGGCGCCATGGGCAAGTCAGCCCAGTTCCTGCTGCACACCTGGCTGCCCGACGCCATGGAGGGGCCGACCCCGGTCTCCGCCCTGATCCATGCCGCCACCATGGTGACGGCCGGCGTGTTCATGGTGGCCAGGCTGTCGCCGCTGTTCGACGCGGCGCCGACCGCGCTCGTGGTCGTGACGGTGGTCGGGGCGATCACGGCGTTCTTCGCCGCGACGGTCGGGCTGGTGCAGAACGACATCAAGCGGGTCATCGCGTATTCGACCTGCTCGCAGCTCGGCTACATGTTCGTGGCGCTCGGTGTCGGCGCCTACGGGGCCGGCATCTTCCACCTGTTCACGCATGCCTTCTTCAAGGCGCTGCTGTTCCTCGGCGCTGGCTCCGTCATCCACGCGATGCACCATGAGCAGGACATGCGGAACATGGGCGCGCTGCGGAGCCGCATCCCGTTCACGGCCGCCGTCATGACCATCGGCACGCTGGCGCTGATCGGCTTCCCGTTCACGGCGGGCTACTACTCGAAGGACGCCATCATCGAGGCGGCCTTCATGTCGGACCGGCCGGGCCATGCGCTCGCCTTTGTGCTGACGGTGGCTGCGGCCTTCATGACGTCCTTCTATTCCTGGCGCCTGTTCTTCATGACCTTCGAGGGTCCGGCACGCTGGGATGGTTCGCACGGTCACGCGCATGCCCACGCGCACGCCGCCGCCGGGTCCCACCTGGCCGACGGCGCCCCCGGCCACCACGAAGGCGTGGCCCACGACAACAAGGGTCACGACATTGAGCCGGCCTCGCATTCCGACCTCGAACACGGCCACCACGGCCCGCTCCAGCCGCATGAGAGCCCGCTGATCATGACCGTGCCGCTGGCCATCCTGGCGGTCGGCGCTCTGCTGGCCGGCATCGTGTTCAGCGGCCGCTTCATCGGCCACGGCGCGGAGCAGTTCTGGAAGGGCTCGCTCGCCCCGAGCCAGCTCAAGATCCTGGACGAGATCCACCATGTCCCGGCCTGGGTGGCGTGGTCGCCGTTCGTGATGCTGACGCTCGGCTTCGTGCTGGCGTTCTGGATGTATCTGCGCCGCCCGGGCTCGGCTGCCCGCCTCGCCGCGCAGCACCCGATCCTGTACCGGTTCCTGCTCAACAAGTGGTACTTCGTCGAGATCTACGTCGTCGTCTTCGTGCGCGGGGCGAAGGGGCTCGGCCGCTTCCTCTGGAAGAAGGGTGACGGCGCGGTGATCGACGGCCT
>JAQGJZ010000347.1 GCA_028290385.1 Enterovirga sp. | reverse complement strand
GAGTCGATGTGCCCAGGCAGCGGGAGTTGGACCAGGATACCGTCGACGCTGTCATCCGCGTTCAGCTGCCGGACCAGCGCCAGCACCTCGGCCTCGGACGCCTGGGCCGGAAGCTTGTGGTCGAAGGAGCGCATGCCCGCCTCCACCGTGCGGGCCGACTTGTTCTTCACGTAGACGCGGCTTGCCGGGTCCTCGCCGACGAGCACCACGGCGAGCCCGGGCGTGACGCCCTGCCCGGCCAGCGCTCGCACCGCGTCCGCCACTTTGTCGCGCAGCGCCGCGCCCTGGGCGTTGCCGTCGATGATCTGCGCGCTCATGATCCTTGTCCCTGCCCGGCTGCCGTCTCGAGCGCCCGCACGATCCCGGCCGGATCGCCCGCGATGGCGAGCGTCTTGACGCGTGCTGTCGCGCCGCTTGCGAGCCGCACCGCGGAGGCGGGCCGCGCCACCGTCGCGGCGATCAGCCGCCGCACCGCCTCGTTCGCCGCCCCGTCAGTCGGTGCGCTCCGCACCCTGACCTTCAGCACGGCTTTGCCGTCCGCCAGGACGTCGCGGCCATCCACCCCGTCACGACCGCCGCGCGGCGTGACCCGGACGGTGAGGAGAACCCCGTCCGGCTCCTCCCGCCAGGGTCGCCCGTCCATCAGAAAGCGGCCGGATAAACGTAGAGCTCGATCACCCGCTGGATGAAGAAGATGATGAGAAGGAGAATGATGGGCGAGATGTCGATCCCGCCGAGATTGGGCAGGATGCGGCGGATCGGGCGCAGCGCCGGCTCGGTCGCCTGATACAGGAAGTTCCAGATCGTGCGGACGACGTCGTTCCGCATGTTGACGACGCCGAAGGCGACGAGCCAGCTCATCACCGCCGAGGCGATGAGGATCCAGACATAGAGCTGCAACGCCAGCAGAATGACGTCGAGAAGCGCGCGCATGGGGATTTGACCGCCCGGAGATGTGCGATGGATGTATCCGGCGGTGTCCGTCGGGACAACCCGCTGCGGCGGACGGAACGGATGGCGACTGACGGACGGGGCGCAGAGGGCCCGATCCGCCCCGGCTGTCAGCCGGAAGGCCCATCCCCGCTTTGCCCGAGCCGCATCTCTGCCGATTTCAGCTGGCTGAGCAGGCCGTCCCGCTCCCGAAGCGTCGCGGCAAGGACGTAATCGTCCGCAGGAAAGGCCAGAAACGGGCACAGCTCCGAGCGCTCGGCGGCCACGTAGAACCGGTTCAGCCCATCTAAGAGCGTGAACACGTAGCCGCTCTCGCGCAGAAGCGGATCCCACTCCTCGTGCGTCGGCGTGTCCGAGTTTGGCTCGGTCGCCTCCACCAGCACGATCCACGGCCGGTAGGAGACGAAATCGGCTCCACGCAGAACCGCCTCCTCCGCGCCCTCCACATCGACCTTGAGAAAGTGGATGTCGCCCCGGACGTGCTCCTTGCACACGGCCGCAAGCGTCTCGGTCGGCACGTCGTAGGTCCGGCGTTCGAACCCGGCCTCGACGTGTCGTGCCGCGAAGGTCTCCGAAACGGTCGACAGGCCGGTGCCGACGATCTCGTGAAATTCGGTGCTGCCCTGCCGGTCGGACAAGGCAAGCCGCAGATTGACGTCCCGCGGCCGCTCCGCCGTCAGCCTGTCAAACCAGGCCGGGGACGGTTCCACGTTGATGCCCGACCAGCCGCGCTCGTAGAACAGGCGGGTGACGGAATCGAACGTGGGATCGTTGGCCCCGACGTCGATGTAGAAGCCGTGCTCGATGCCGGCGAGGGCGCGAAAGAGCAGGACGTCCTCGCGCCGCTGCGCGTAGGAAATGATCATCTGATCGTTCTCGGACCGAGGATGCGGGTCGACCTCCGGCGAAAGCCCCAGATCCGCCCCATGTTCCCGCCCCGGGGCCCGAACCGGCCCGCTATGGGCACGCCCCGAGGGGGAGCACGGGGCCGGCCCTGGCAACCGGCACCCAAAACCTGTAGTTGAGTAGACCAAGCAAACGGAACGCCGCGCGAGCAGCGCCGTTATGGCGGATGCGGGCGCCGTTGGCGCCGCTCGGAAAACGTGAGGTGCACCGATGCGCGCCGAGCTGATGCCGATCGAGTCCGGCCCTGCTTCAGCGAGCCCGGCTGATCCGCTGCTGCAGGCCATCCACTCCGAACTCGCTGCCTATGGGCCTTTGATCGACCACGTGGACGAGGCCCCGGCGGACGCGGAGCAGGGCGACGGCGTTGTCCGGCCGGCGCTGTGCGTCGGGACGGGGCTGGCGGCCCTGACGGCAGCCTTCGTCATGTTCCGGTTCTTCCCGGGGCTCTGACGTCCAAAAGCTTGCCGGCCTGCGAGGGCCTGGACGATCACGGCCGCTACCAGGTGATCCTCACGCCGCCATAGACGGAGATCGGCTGCGCCAGCGTGATCGTGCGGGCATCGCTGAAGACCGCGTTCGCCTGTTGCGGTCGGCGCAGCTCAGCTCGAGCGGCGTGGGATACATTAGGCCGCGAACGCAGACCTGCGGATCGCGCTCATGAATACCTTGTGATAACGCCTCACCGCAATTCGCAATTCTGCAGCATACGACTCGGCACGGGTTTAGAGGCGGGACGCGATGCGCCGGGCTAGCTCGCCGAGCCGCTCCTCGATCAGGCCGGGAACCTCGCAAACATAGTTGAGCGCCTGGCTGCGCTCCTCGAAGATGCGCTTGTCCCACGTGAAGGCCGTCTCCAGCTCGGCCAGATTCTTGGGCGTCTCGGCCTGGGGCGAGTCCTTTGCGGCGCTGATCTTGTCGGCCTCCTCGCGAATGCGCTCGGCAAACCGCATCTGCCCGCGCGCATAGCGGGTGATCCCGTCGAGCACCCGGCCGCGCTCCGCGTTGGTGAGCGCGAAGACGCCGGCGAAGAGCCGCGTGAGCCTCTCCTGCCGCTGCGGCCCGGCCTGCGCCGCGTAGGCGTCGAGCAGCGCGTCCGCCTCATCGAGCGTCGTTCGCCGCGAGGCGAGCTTGTGCGCGAGCGTCGCGGCCGCCCCGTCCTCCTGCCACGCGCCGGCCGCCTGCAGATCCGGACCCGACCAGACCGAGGCCGACCCGATGCTCGCCACGCGGCGCTGCACGCAGGGCCAGTCGGGATCGGGCTTCGGCTGCGCTTCGGCGCCGGCCGCGCCGGCGAGCGATGCGAGGAGGACAAGCGCAAGCCGCCTCATGTCGGGGTCTCCGGCGGGCCGCCGCGGCGCCCCATGACGCCCCGGCCGGGGTCATAGGCGATCGCGGCAAGGAGAAAGAACAGGGCGGTCGTGCACAGGACGACGCCGAGCGCGACCGGCTCCACCTGCCGGTAGAGCGCAAAACGAATGAGCTCGACCGCATGGTTGAAGGGGTTGGCGAGACAGATCCGATACAGCACCTCGCTCGATTCCCGGATCCGCCACAGCGGATACAGGGCCGAGGAGGCGAAGAAGAGCGGGAAAATGACGAAGTTCATCACGCTCGCGAAATTCTCGAGCTGGCGTACGAGCGACGACAGGAACAGCCCCATCGCGCCGAGCATCAGCCCGACGAGGACAAAGGCCGGCAGCGCCGTCAGCAGGCCGAGATGCGGCAGGTCGGTGCCCCAAAGCTGCGCGATGGCGATGAAGACGTAGACCTGGACGAGCGAGACGATGACGCCCGCGGACAGCTTGGCGAAGAGCAGCGACCAGCGCGGAAACGGGCTCGTGAGCAGGAGCCGCATCGAGCCGACCTCGCGGTCATAGACCATCGACAGCGAGGATTGCATGCCGGCAAAGAGCTGGATCATCGCCGCGAGACCCGGCACGACATAGACGTCGTACAGCACATAGGTCTGGTAGGGCGGGGTGATGGACAGGCCGAGGACGCTGCGAAACCCGGCCGCGAAGATGAAGAGCCAGACGAGCGGTCGCACGAGGGCCGAGAAGAAGCGTCCGGTCTGATTGAGGAAGCGCAGCAACTCGCGGCGGACGATCCCGCCGAAGCAGACCAGATAACCGGCCGCGCCGATCCGGCTCCGCAGCGCGAGCGCGCTCATGCGGCCCTCCGGGGCGAGGCGGTGAGCTGCCTGAACGATGCTTCGAGCGATCCGCCGGGCCGCGCGAGGTCGGACGCGACCCCGGTCGCGACGACCTTGCCGGCATGCAGCACGACCACCTGGTCGCCGGGATCGACCTCGTCGAAGATGTGCGTCGCCCAGAGGACAGACAGCCTCTCGGCGGCGACGAGGTCGCGAACGATCCGCACCACGTCCGAGCGCGAGGCGAGGTCGAGCCCGACCGTCGGCTCGTCGAGCAGCAGCAGCCGCGGCCCATGCACGAGCGCGCGCGCGATCTCGATCCTGCGCGCCTGGCCGCCGGACAGCGTCCTGACCTTCTCGTCGAGGCGCTCGCGCAGCCCGACCCGGTCCAGAAGCTCGATGATACGGGGCATCGCGGCCCGCCCGCGGATGCCGTGCAGGGCGGCGTGGTAGACGAGGTTTTGGCGGACGGTGAGGTCGGCGTCGAGGGTGCGCGCCTGGAACACGACGCCGAGCCGCGCGAGCGCTGCCGACGCCGCGCTCCGGATGTCGTGGCCGAAGACGGAGACCGAGCCGCTCTGGTTGGCGTAAAGGCCCGTGGCAACGGAGAACAGCGTCGTCTTGCCGGCGCCGTTCGGCCCGAGCAACGCAACAAAGCCGCCCTCGGGAACTGACACCGACACGTCGGCCAGCGCGGCACGGTTACCGAACCGGTGGCCGAGTTCGCGGACCAGCAGGGCCGGCGGGGGGGCGCTCATTGTCGAAGCGCCGGGCGGGCGGCCCGGATCGCGTCCATGCACTCGTCGAACTCGCCCTCCGCCTGCTCGCGCCGCGCGACGCGCAGCTCCCGCTCGACCTTTGTCCGGACCGCGCCGGTGGCCTTGGACAGCTCGGCCTCGAGCATCGCGATCCCGGCCGCGCACTCGCTGCGGTCGTCCGCACTTGCGGGGCGCCCCCCGATCATGCCGGCGGCGATCACGAGGGACACGCTGAGGAGAATACGGCCCATGGCGCGCCCTATTTCACGACCAGCCTACCCGTCATCCCGCGCTCCTCGAGCCCCTGAACGGCCCAGCGGTATTCGCCGGGGCGGATCGCCACGAAATCCACCGCGATCGTGCCCTGGTCGTCGAATTCGAGGTGATAGGGCGCGCCCGCCATGTGCACCTCGAGGCGGTTGATGACGATCTGATTGATCCAGATGTGCCGAAAGAACTCCGGCGCGACGAACTTGTATTCCTTCTGCCCCTTCGCGGTGATCTTCAGCCGATAGGCCTTGCCGCCCTCCAGCTCGATGTCCTTCACGGGCACCGCGTAGTCGTTGCCGTTCTCGTCCCCGAGCACGAGCTCGGGCAGCTCGGTGCGGCCCCGCATCAGGTCGGCCGCTTGGGCCGGGAGCAACGTGAGCGCAGCCCCGAGGAGGGCAGCGGCGGCCAGAACTCTCCTCATGCGCTCCTCCTATCGGGGCGACACGGCGACGCCCCAGGGGAGCCGGCCGACCCGCACGCTTCTGATCGCCTTGGCGCTCTGCACGTCGATCACCGAGACGTCGTTCGAGGTGCCGTTGGTGGTGAAGAGCAGCTTTTCGTCCGGGGAAAAGGCGAGCTGCCACACCCTCTGGCCGACCGGCAGGTAGCTCTGGACCTCGTGCGTCTTGGCATCCAGCACGGCGACCCGGTTCGCGGGGCCAAGGGCCACGAAGGCGCGGGCGCCGTCCCGCGTGATGCGGATCCCGACCGGCTGGATGGCGTCGTCCGGGATGCCCGGAATCTTGAAGCTGATCTTCGTCTCGAGCTTCCGGCTCGCGACATCGATGACCGCCACCGTCCCGCCGACCTCTGCCGACACCCAGAGCTTTGTCCCATCTGCCGTGAACTCGGCGACGCGCGGGCGTGCATCCACGAGCACGTTGTCGACCACCTTGAGAGTGTCGGTGTCGATGAAATGCGCCATGTTGGTGGTTTCGGAGGTGTTCACGAGGATCTTGCCGTCCGGGCTGATCGCCATGCCCTCGGGCTCGACGCCGACCGGCACCTCCGCGAGCACGCGGTTCTTCTCGATGTCCAAGACCGTGACCTGGCTGTCGTCCTCGTTCGCGATGTAGAGCGGATTGCCCGACGGATGCAGGATGAACTGCTCCGGGTCGGGTCCCGACCGGAGGCTGCGCAGCACGTTGCCGGTCGCGGTCTCGACCACGTCGATCCGGTTGTCGTCGCTCGCGCAGACGAACAGGAGCGATCCGTCGCGGCTCAGCGTAAGGCCGCGCGGCCTGCGGCCGACCTTCCAGGTCGCCCGTGCCTCCAGCGTCTCGGAATCGAGCACCGTGACGGTGTTGTCCTTCTCGTTACTCACGTAGACCGTGAAGGCCGAGGCCTCCGTCGCCCATCCGAGCGCGAGGACGAGCGCGAGGCGCGCGGAAAAGGTCAGCCGAGCTTGCATGGGCTTTCCGGTTGATCGAGGCCGAGCGAGTCGAGCGGCGTCCGCTGGTGCAGGAACCCTTTTTCCGGCGCGACCGTCACCAGCGCCTTGGGCTGCACGATGAGGATCGGCTGTCGCATCTGCTGGTCCCACGGCCGGAAGCTGAGCCCCACGCCCTTGTAGCCGGGCAGGTTGAAGTCCGGGCTCTTGAGGAAGGCGGCGACCACCTGAGGATCGGCGCTTTTCGTCTGCGTCGCCGCTTCCGCGACGGCGCGGAACCCCGCCCAGACCTGGTAGTCGAGCGGCCGCATCAGACGGCCCGCCATGCGGCGGAAGCGGTTCTGGGCCTGGGCGGCGCCCCAGACCTCGAGCGTCGGGTGCCAGGTCGTCGCGATGAGGCCCTGCGTGCCCCCGACGGGGCGCGGGTCGACCGTCCGGAACGGCACGTAATCGCCGAAATCCCCCGCCTCGTCGGCGACGATCGCGATGTCGTAATCGACCCCGCGGGTGAACACGAGCGCCTCGGCCGTGGTCGGGCTGTCCGCCTTGGCGCGCGCGAGCGGGCCAAGGTCCCAGGGCTTCTCGGCCGCGACCTGCAGGCCGAACTTGCGCGCCGAGCGCTTCATCGCCTCGGCATAAAGCCGGTCCGCCTCGTTCGGGCCGACCATCAGGAAAAGCTTGCGCCACCGCGCGAAGGCGAGGAACTGCGCCA
>JAQGJZ010000318.1 GCA_028290385.1 Enterovirga sp. | reverse complement strand
CGATCCGCTCGGGCCCGGCTGGCTGCAGGAAAGCGCGCGCGACATCACGGGCCTCGGCGGGCACGTGATCCTCGGGCTGATCACGCTTGCGACGATCGCCTACCTGCTGATGACGCGCCGCCGGGGGGCGGCGCTGCTCGTGTCGGCCTCGGTCGGCGGCGGCATGATCGTCAGCACGCTGCTCAAGTTCGGCTTCGAGCGGCCGCGGCCCGACCTCGTGCCGCACGCGACCCAGGTCTACACGGCGAGCTTCCCGTCCGGGCACGCCATGCTGTCCGCCGTGGTGTTTCTGACGCTCGGGGCTCTCCTCGCCCGGGTGCACGAGCCGCGGCGGGTGAAGCTGTTCTTTCTGTCGCTGGCCGTGGTCCTGACCATGCTGGTCGGCTGCTCCCGCGTGTATCTTGGGGTGCACTGGCCGTCGGACGTGCTCGCGGGCTGGTGCGTCGGGGCCGGCTGGGCCAGCCTGTGCTGGTACGCGGCGCTGCTGCTGCAGCGAAAGGGCAAGGTGGAGACGGAGGCGCCTGCGACTTCGCCCGCCGCCTCCGCCGGCCCCTCGGGTGTGCCGATTCGCTGAGGCGGTCGGCTTTGCCGTCGACAAATGGCGCCGGACAGCCCAAGTGAGCGGCACCACCAATTCCGGAGAATGGCGATGTCGGTCAGGAAAGCACGGGCGGTCTGGCAGGGTACCGGCAAGGACGGCACGGGCCAGCTCTCGAGCGATTCCGGTGTCCTCGGCGGGACTCCGTATTCGTTCAAGACCCGGTTCGAGAACGAAAAGGGCACCAATCCCGAGGAGCTGATCGCGGCCGCGCATGCGGGCTGCTTCTCGATGGCGCTCGCCTTCCAGCTCCAGGGTGCCGGCTTCGAGCCGACCGAGCTCGCGACGGAAGCCGCCGTCACGCTCGAGAAGGACGGCGCGGGCTTCAAGATCGGCAAGTCGGCCCTGACCCTTCGGGCGCAGGTTCCCGGCATCGACAAGGCCAAGTTCGACGAGCTGGCGAAGGCTGCCAAGGAAGGCTGCCCCGTTTCCAAGCTCTTCAACGCAGAAATCACGCTCGACGCGACCCTCGTCTGAGCTCACCACCAAGCGGGGGGCGGGACGCCCGCCCCTCCCTGCCGGGCGTGAATGGCCCGTCGCACGCCCCCTGGAAGTCACATGATCCGCTCACCCTTGATGACCGTCATGACCGAAGCCGTGATGAAGGCGGCTCGGTCGCTCAAGCGCGACTTCGGCGAGGTCGAGAACCTGCAGGTGTCCCGGAAAGGCCCGGGCAACTTCGTGTCGGCCGCCGACCACCGGGCGGAGGAGATCCTGCGCGCGGCACTGGAGAAGGCGCGTCCGGGCTACGGGTTCGTGCTGGAGGAGACGGGCACGATCGAAGGGTCGGACACGACGCATCGCTGGCATGTCGATCCCCTCGACGGCACGACCAACTTCCTCCACGGCATCCCGCATTTCTGCATCTCGGTCGGGCTCGAGCGCGAGGGCCAGATGGTGGCCGGGATCATCTATGATCCCATCAAGGACGAGCTCTTCGTGGCCGAGAAGGGCAAGGGCGCCTTCCTCAACAACCGCCGGCTCCGGGTCGCGGCCCGGCGCGAGATGGCGGACGCGGTCGTGTATTGCGGCCTGCCGCATCTCGGCCGCCCGGCCCATCCGCGCTTTCTGCACGAGATGGCCGCCGTGATGACCGTGTCGGCCGGCCTGCGCCGCATGGGCTCGGCGGCGCTCGACATGGCCTATGTGGCCGCCGGCCGCGCCGACCTTTACTGGGAGCGCGACCTGCAGACCTGGGACATGGCGGCCGGAATCGTCATCGTGCGCGAGGCCGGCGGCTTCGTCAGCGATTGCGAAGGCACCCCGAACCCGATGACCACGTTGTCCGTGTGTTGCGGCAACGAGATCCTGCATCGCGAGCTGCTTGGACTTCTGCGAAAGCCGCTCGCCCGCTAAGCTCGGGGGGCGGCCTCCTTCCTGGACCCGGCCGCGGCAGAGTGAGCTGACCATGCTACACCCGACGCCGCTCCAGCATGAGGTGCGCCCGCTCTCGACGCCCCGGATCTACCTGGTGCGGATGGCCGTGTTCCTGATCCTGGTCGGGTTCGTGGCGCTGATCCTGTTCGAGCCGCTGCGGCGCGCGTTTTTCGGCAATCCCGGCCTGAACGCCCTGATCGGGGGCGTCCTGCTGATCGGCATCGTGCTCGCCGGCCGGCAGGTGATCCGCCTCTTTCGGGAGGTTCGCTGGGTCAACAGCATCAGCGACCCGGACGGGCGGACGCTGGCCCGCGCCCCGGTTCTGCTCGCCCCCATGGCGTCCCTGATCGGCGACCCGTCGAGCCGGGCCACGCTGTCCATCGCGACCACCCGCTCGCTCCTCGATTCGATTTCGGCCCGGCTGGACGAGAGCCGCGAGCTGGTGCGCTACCTCGCCGGCCTGCTCGTGTTCCTGGGCCTGCTCGGCACCTTCTGGGGCCTGATCGAGACCGTGAACTCCGTCGGCCGCATCATCGGCACGCTGCGGACCGGCTCGGATGCCGCGGTGCTGTTCGACGAGCTGAAGACGAGCCTGTCGGCCCCGCTCGCCGGCATGGGCATCTCCTTCTCGGCCTCGCTGTTCGGCCTCGCCGGCTCGCTGATCCTCGGCTTTCTGGACCTGCAGGCCGGGCAGGCTCAGAGCCGGTTCTACACCGAGCTGGAGGATTGGCTGGCGACCACCACGGCCGCCAACGACGCCGCACTGTCCGACCCCGCCGTCGCCGCCCAGGCCCTCGCGAACCTCGCCGAGGGCATCGACGGCCTCGTCCAGAACATGCGCTCCGAGCAGAAGCTCCTGCGCGAGTGGATGGAAGCGCAGGCGGCGCGCGACAGGGACTTGCGGGCGGCGCTCGAGCGCTTCGCCCGTGAGCGGACCGTCTGATGCCCGCGACCTCCGGACGCGCCGCGCGCCGCGGGGAGCTGAACTACTGGCCGGGCTTCGTCGACGCCCTCACCACGCTCCTCCTGTCCATCATCTTTCTGCTCTCGATCTTCATGCTCGGGCAGTTCTTCCTGGCCCGGGAGATCTCCGGGCGGGACACGGTGCTGGACCGGCTGAACCGGCAGATTTCCGAGCTCACGGACCTGCTGGCCCTCGAACGCTCGGGCAAGCGCGATCTCGAAACGCAGATCGGCGGGCTGCAAACGACCCTGCAGGCGAGCGTATCCGAGCGCGGCAAGCTCCAGGCGCTGATCGAAAGCGGATCCTCGGCCGCCGCACAGGCGGGGGCGGCCAGCGCCGCGCTGGATGCCGAAAAGGCCGTGACCGCGCGGGCGCTTTCCACGGTCGACCTGCTGAACCAGCAGATCGCCGCCATGCGCCGGCAGCTCGCCGCCCTGGAGGAGGCGCTCGCGGCCTCCGAGAACCGGGATCGCGAGTCGCAATCGCGCATCGCCGACCTCGGCAGCCGGCTGAACGTCGCGCTCGCCCAGCGCGTCCAGGAGCTTGCGCGCTACCGGTCCGACTTCTTCGGCCGGCTGCGCCAGATCCTCGGCCAGCGGCCGGACGTGCGCATCGTCGGCGACCGGTTCGTGTTTCAGTCCGAGGTGCTGTTCGCGGCAGGCCAGGCGACCCTGAAGACCGAGGCCAACCCCGAGCTCGACCGGATCGCGGCCGTCATCGTCGACCTCGCCAAGGAGATCCCGCCGGACATTCCGTGGGTCCTGCGCGTGGACGGCCACACCGATGCCCGCCCGATCGCGTCCTCCCAGTTCCCGTCGAACTGGGCCCTGTCCGCGTCCCGCGCCATTTCGGTGGTGCAGGCCCTCGCGGCGCGCGGCATCCCGCCCCAGCGGCTCGTGGCGGCCGGGTTCGGCGAGTTCCAGCCGCTCGATCTCGGCGCCAACGACGAGGCCTACAGCCGCAACCGCCGCATCGAGCTGAAGCTCACCGAGCGGTGAGCCTCAGCGGAAGAAGATGAACGTCACCACGACGAAGAGCGGCACCAGGATCGCGCCCGACCACAGCATGTAGCCGAAGAAGCTCGGCATCTTGACGCCGGCGTCGCGCGCGATCGCGTAGACCATGAAGTTGGGCGCGTTGCCGATATAGCTGTTGGCGCCCATGAACACGGCCCCGGTCGAGATCGCCGCGAGGGTCAGGGCGAGAGGCCCCATCAGCCGGACCGGGTCGCCGCCCGCGAGCTCGAAGAACACCAGGTAGGTCGGGGCGTTGTCCAGGAAGGACGACAGAATGCCCGTCAGCCAGAAATAGGCGACCGGATCGGGCGAGCCGTCCGGGCGCGACACGAGGGCGAGAAGCGGCGCGAACACGCCCTCGCGGCCTGCACCCAGCGCCGCCGCGACCGGCACCAGGCACACGAAGATGCCCGCGAAGATCTTCGCCACCTCGATGATGGGACGCCAGTTGAAGTCGTTCGCCGCGCGGTTGCGCTTGCTGGTCAGCAGCAGCGACAGGCCGGCCAGAACGACCATCGCGCCGTCCCGGACGAGGTTTTGGAGCTGCAGTTCCACCGTGTGCAGATGGAGGCTGATCCCCGGCCGCCACACGCCGCTGAGCACGATGACGCCGACCAGCGCGGCCAGCAGCGCGAG
>JAQGJZ010000282.1 GCA_028290385.1 Enterovirga sp. | reverse complement strand
AAAACGCATTCAGGCGAAGCACAAGCTCGATCGCCGCATGGGCCAGAACATCTGGGGCCGCCCGAAGAGCCCCGTCAATCGCCGCGAATACGGCCCCGGCCAGCACGGACAGCGCCGCAAGGGCAAGATGTCCGACTTCGGCACGCAGCTGCGCGCCAAGCAGAAGCTGAAGGGCTATTACGCCAACATCACCGAGAAGCAGTTCCGCCGCTATTACGGCGAGGCGATCCGGATGAAGGGCGATTCGGGCGAGAACCTGATCGGCCTGCTCGAGCGCCGCCTCGACGCGGTCGTGTACCGCTCGAAGTTCGTTGCGACCCCGTTCGCGGCGCGCCAGTTCGTGAACCACGGCCACGTGAAGGTGAACGGTCGCCGCGTGAACATCCCGAGCTTCCTCGTGAAGGCCGGCGATGTGATCGAGGTGAAGGACGCCTCCAAGCAGCTCGAGGTCGTCGTCGTGGCGAGCCAGCTCGCCGAGCGCGACGTGCCGGACTACATCGAGGTGGACCACGCCAAGATGACGGCCCGCCTGACCCGCGTTCCGGGCCTCTCCGAGGTGCCGTACCCGGTGCAGATGGAGCCGAACCTGGTGGTCGAGTTCTACTCGCGCTGATCGGAGCCTCGCTCCCGCAATCAAAAGGCCGCCCTCTGGGCGGCCTTTTTTGTTTGTGCGGACCGATGCCGCCGTGCTCGCACGAATCAAAACGGCCGCTCGAAGGCGGCCGTTCGAAAGGGGCGCTGTGTGCCGGGCTCAGCGCACCACGACGACGCGGGTGCCGACGCGGACGCGCTGATACAGATCGACGACGTCGTCGTTCAGCATGCGGATGCAGCCGGACGACACGGCCTGGCCGATCGATTCCGGCTCGTTCGAGCCGTGGATGCGGTAGAGCGACGAGCCAAGATACAGCGCGCGGGCGCCGAGCGGGTTGTCGAGGCCGCCCTTCATGTGGCGCGGCAGGTCCGGGCGGCGGCGCAGCATCTGGGCCGGGGGCGTCCAGCTCGGCCATTCGCGCTTCATGGTCACGGTCTTGGTGCCGGACCAGGTGAAGCCCGGCCGGCCGACGCCGACGCCGTAGCGGATCGCCTGCCCGTTCCCGAGCACGTAGTAGAGGCGGCGCTCGGACGTGGACACCACGACCGTGCCCGGGGCGAAGCGGCCCTCGAACTCGACCACCTCGCGCGGGATCGCGGCGGCCTGTGGAACCATGCCCTGGGCCGGGCCGACGGGCTGCCGCGTGAAGGGATCGACATCCCAGGCGGCGAGAGCGGACGTGGAGAGGGTCGCGGCGCAGGCAAGCCCCGCCAGCAACACGGATAAGCGACGCATGGGATCCTCTAAAGCAGGTCGGCGTGTGAGGGACCGGACGCCGCTAGAAGGCACAGCGCGCGCCCGTGATCCAGTCCGCCACCGAATTGACGTTAATCCGCCACCATCCGGCATGGCTGTTTTTTGCCGCGGCCGGGATGGTCTTTCTTGACGCCGTCCGCGGAGCGCCCTAGGAAGCCGCCTCCGGGGTTCGGGCGCGTAGCTCAGCGGGAGAGCATTCGCTTCACACGCGAAGGGTCACAGGTTCAATCCCTGTCGCGCCCACCACCCTCCGGTTCACCAGCGCGACGCGATGGCCGCAACGGCGCCGGGCAATTCCTCATAGGCATCAATGGCGACGTCCGGCTCCAGCTCGCGCACGGGCCGATCCGTGTAGCCGAACGTGACGCCGACGACCGGGATGGCGGCCGCCTTGGCGGTGGCGATGTCGGTGATGGAATCGCCCACCATGATGCTGCGGGCCGGGTCGCCGCCCGCCTGCTCGATCGTCAGCGTGAGGTGACGCGGATCCGGCTTGAAATACGCAAAGGTGTCGCGGCCGCAGATCGCGGCGAAGCGGGTGGACACGCCGAGCGCGTCCAGGAGGCGGCGGGAATGCGCTTCGATCTTGTTGGTGCAGACCGCGAACCGGAAACCCTGGGCGGCCAGGGTGTCCAGCGCCTCGACCACGCCGGGAAACAGCCGGCTCTCGTTGCAGAGGTTCTCCGCATAATGGGCCAGGAAGTCGCGGTAGAGCGCGTCGGATTTCGCCGGCGCCAGCTCCCGCTGCCCCGCCTCGAAGCCGCGCTCGACCAGGGCGCGGGCGCCGGCCCCGATGAGCTCGTTCGCGCCCTCGACCGGGACCGGGGGCAGGCCTTCCCGCCCCAGGATGACGTTCAGGGTTGCGATCAGATCGGGCGCCGTATCGGCGAGCGTGCCGTCGAGGTCGAAGACGACCAGGGGGAATGAAGCCATGCGGGTTGGCTACAAGCCGCCCCCCCGAGGATCAAGGCGGGCGCTGTGCTAGCGTCCGGACCGATTCGACCGGAGATGCAGATGGATCGCCACTTCTGGCGCGCGATCGCGATGGCGGTTGCCTTCACCTGTCCGGCCGCGGGGTTCGCGGCCACCTTTGAGTTCGTCCCTGCGCCGCAGACAGACCTGAACCGCATCTACCGCGTGGACAAGTATTCGGGCGAGGTCAGCTCGTGCCAATATGGGCTGCAGGAAGGCTCGGTCGGCGTCACGCTGTGCTTCGGCGCGGGCGAGGGCGCAGGCCCGCAGCCTCCGGGCGAGTACGGCATCGTATCCTCCCGGCACGAACGCGAGGGCGGCGTCTTCCGCGTGAATTACCGGACGGGCGAGATGAGCGTCTGCTACGTGTTCGACGAGAAGGTGGTGTGCACGCCGCAGACGAGCCCGCCGCCTTCGGCGCGGCCCGCCGGCGCGCCCGCCCCGACCCCCACCGCGCCGCGGCAGTGACGAGCGACCCATGACACCGGACCAGGCCAAGCAACTCGCAGCCGAGCGCGCCTGCGACCTCGTTCAGAGCGGGATGCGGCTCGGACTCGGAACCGGCTCCACGGCCGCCTTGTTCGTGGCCGAGCTTGGGCGCCGGCGCCTCGACATCATCGGGGTACCGACCTCGGAGGCGACGCGGGCCCAGGCCGAGGCGCTCGGCATCAGGCTCGCGACGCTTGAAGAGCAGCCGGAGCTGGATCTGACGATCGACGGCGCCGACGAGATCGATCCCGAGCTGAGCCTGATCAAGGGCGGGGGAGGGGCGCTGCTGCGCGAGAAGCTGGTGGCGGCCGCGAGCCGGCGCATGGTCGTGATCGCGGACCACTCAAAGCGCGTCGAGCGGCTCGGGCGGTTTCCGCTGCCCGTCGAGGTCGTGCCCTTCGGGCTGGAGACGACGCGCCGGCGCATCCAGGGGTGCCTCCGGCAGCTGGAGCTGTCGGGCGAGATCCGGCTGCGGGCGGGACCGGGTGGGCAGCCCTTCATGACCGATGGCGGGCACGCGATCCTCGATCTCTCGCTCGGCGAAATCCCCGATCCGCACGGGCTCGCGGCCGTGCTGAAATCAACCCTAGGCGTCGTGGAGCACGGCCTGTTCGTCGCCATGGCGTCGCGCGCCTTGATCGGCAGCCCCGAGGGCGTCATTGAGATCGCCTCGAACTGAGACGGCGCAAGCCCGGAGAGCCCGCTACATGGTCCGTGTTCTGTCTTCCGCCTCGGCGGCGCTCTTCGCCCTGACGCTCGCCGTGGCGCCGGTGCGGGCACAGGAGCCATCGGCCGGCCACCTCACGGCAGCGCGCGAACTGGTGGACCTGACGGGCGTGCTCTCTCCGGTCAACGACATCATGCCGAGCTTCGTGGAGCAGATCCGCCGGCAGAACGTGACGCGGCCGGAGATGTCCAAGGACCTGGAGGACGTGCTGAAGGCGCTCGGGCCGGAGATGCAGCTGCAGCGCCAGCAGATCACGACCATCGTCTCGCGCACCTACGCCAAGCACCTGACCGAGCCGGAGCTGAAGGACGTGATCGCCTTCTTCCGCACGCCGGCCGGCGCGAAATACGCGAAGGTGCAGCCGGAGCTGGTGGATGACGTCGTCAACGACGTCCAGGTCTGGAGCCAGCAGGCCTCCGAGTACCTGATGGTCCGGGTCCGGGCCGAGATGGGCAAGCGCGGCCACCAGCTGCAATAGGCGGCGGCCGCGTTCACTCGCGGTTGCGCTTGAGCAGCCCGACGCTGTTCAGCCGCTCCTTGATGCGGTGGTGCTCCTGGCGCACGAAGGCCTGGAACGGCGCCGGGCCGAGAAACGCGCTGGTCCAGCGCCGCGCCGCGAGCATCTCCTGCCAGCCCGTCGAGAGCGTGGCGGTATAGACCAGCGCGGCCAGGTGGGCCTGCTGGTCCGGGGACAGCCCGGCCCGTGCGGCGACGCCGCGCCAATTCGCGAATTCCAGCGGGATCCCGGCCTCCAGAAGGGTCGGCACCTCGAGCCCCTGCAGCCGCTCGGCGGACGTGACGCCCAAGATGCGCAACCGGCCGGCCGTGACGTCGGGTTCGACTTCGCCGAGCGCCAGGATGACGGCCCCGACCTTCTCCTCCGCGGCGGCGACCCGCGCATCCGACCCGCTCAGAAAGGGCACATAGTTCGGCAGCGGCGCGGGCAGGCCGAGCGCCCTGCCGAGCAGCATCACCGCGACGTGATCGACGCCGCCCGCCGGCCCGCCCCCAAATGTGAGCTTGTCCGGACGCGACCCGAGCAGCGTCGCGAGATCGCCAGGGGATTTGAGCGGGGAATTCGCCGGCACGGCGAGGGCGTAATACTCGGCGCTCAGCCGGGCGATGGGGGTGAGCTGGCCGAAATCGGGGCTCGACCGGCTGAGAAGCGTCGCCTCGAGCATGGTGAGCCCGGTCACCAGGAGCTCCGTGTCGCTCGGATCGGCCAGGAACTGCCCGAGCCCGACGAGACCGTTGCCGCCGGGCAGGTTTCTCACCCCGACCGCAAGGCCGTGCGTCTCGGCGATGGCGGCGCGCAGCGTCTGCGCGACCTGGTCCCAGCCCGTGCCGGGGGCCGAGGGCGCGATGATGCGCAGGTCCGTCCCCTGCGCCGAGGCCCGGCTGGCGGCCACCGCCAGACAGCCGCACAGGACGAGTGCAAGGGTCCTGATGTTCATGCCTCGATCGTCGCGGCGCCCGCCCGGCGCCGGACGCTAGCGGGCTCCCCCGTGTCGGACAAGGCCATCGCGCGGTCGCCGCGGGGGCATCCGGCGCCTGCCGGCCGCGATCGGCACCACGCCGCACGCACTCCCTCGATTTTCCGCTCCCGAAGCGCTTGTCGTGCCGGAATCGCCGCTCTATACGTCCCGCCTCGCACCGCGACGCGCCCATCGTCTAGCGGTCTAGGACGTCGCCCTTTCACGGCGAAAACACGGGTTCGAGTCCCGTTGGGCGCGCCATCGCTATCCGGCGCTTGGCCGGTTGTCGGCTCCCACCTCAACGAAGCGTCGAACAGGTTGGCCGTCCCCCAGGGACCGTCTCCGCCGCCTTGTCGCCTCGGGATGCGTAGGGCCCGGTTGCCGGGGGATCTCCGCGTCGGTCGATCGCTGCTATTTGGCGTCGGCCTCGTAGGCGGCCTTTGCGAAGCTATGCGCCTGCTGGACATGGTGGACGGCGGCAGCTCGTGCGGCGGCGGGGTCGCTCGTTTCGATCGCGTCCAGGATGGCGCTCATTTCCTCGAGGCTCAGCTTCGAGCGGCCCGGAAACGACATGGATCGTGCGCGCAGGACATTGATCCGGGCGTGCAGGCTCTGCAGCATCTCTTGGATCAGCGTGTTGCCGCAGACGCGCAGGATCTCCTCGAAGAACTCCGACGTCGATGCGAGCCGGCCTTCGGGATCGTCGGACTGCACGGCCTTGCTGAATCGCCCGAGAGCGTTTCGCATCCGGCGTCGGTCGGCCGGCGTGCTCCTCTCGGCGCAGAGTGCGGCCGCCTCGCCTTCCAGAAGGGCGCGCACCTGATAGATCTCCGCGGCCTCCTGCAGGGTCAGAATCGGGATATGCGGCCCGCGGTTCGGGATGATGGAGACGAGGCGTTCGGCCTCCAGGCTCCGCATGGCCTCGCGAACCGAGGGCCTGCTGACGCCGAGACGGTCGCACAATTCGACTTCGACGAGCCTGTCGCCGGGCTTGAAGATGCCGGCCAGGATCGCGGACCTGAGCTTCTCCACCGTCTCCTGCTGCACGGTCCGCGGCAGGACTCTTAGGTCGATGCCGGAGCCTGCCTCAGCCGTGCCCCTGCTGGCGCTGACCATGTCTGCCGAACGTGACGTAGCTCGCCTTGAACCATTCGTGCTTCGCAAGGCGATAGGACAAGCTCGCCGTCAGCTTCCTCGCCGCAATCGCCCCTATCGCAACGATGCCTTAATGGCTTCGGTGGCTCTACTGCCTAGAGTTGCCACCGAAGGTGGACGGTCCCGCCTTTTCCGCCGATCGGTCGCACGTTGAGCATTCTCAGAAGAACGCCGTTTTTTCAACCGGCACGAGCGCGACGTTCATGATGTCGCGCCGCCAATCAGGCGGATAGCTCTTGATTGACTCTCCGCCTCTGAACGCGTCGACGATGAAAACCTCGTAGTTCCTATTTAAGAAGGATGCGATGAACTCGTCGGGCG
>JAQGJZ010000181.1 GCA_028290385.1 Enterovirga sp. | reverse complement strand
CAGTGCTTGCTCAGGCGGCGTGAGCCGACACGCTGAGTGCGGCCGAAACAGACGGGAGCGATGACGGAGGCAGGACCATTCGCGGCTGACACCGAGCGCGCCGAGAGCGACCCGCTGCTCGTGGTCGATGTCGGCGGCTTCGAAGGCCCGCTGGACCTGCTCCTCGACCTTGCGCGGCGCCAAAAGGTCGACCTGCACGAGATCTCGGTGCTCGCCCTCGCCGAGCAGTACCTCGCCTTCGTGGAGACGGCGCGCGCGATGCGGCTGGAGCTTGCGGCGGATTATCTCGTGATGGCCGCTTGGCTCGCCTACCTGAAGTCACGCCTGCTCCTGCCGGAGCCGCCGAAACCGGAAGGGCCGAGCGCAACGGAGCTGGCCAGCGCGCTCGCGAACCGGCTGCGGCGCCTCGAGGCGATCCGCAAGGCGGCGCGGCTCCTGTCCGAACGGCCGCAGCTCGGCCGGGAATTCTTCGGACGCGGTGCCACCGAGAACCCGGTCGTAACCGCGGAGCACAGCTACACGGGCTCGCTCTACGATCTTCTGTCGACCTACGCGAAACAGCGGCAGCGCCAGGTGTCGAGCCACGTCACGGTCGCCAGGCGGCCCTTCTGGTCGCTCGTCGACGCCAGGGCGGCGCTGGAACGCCTCGTCGGCCAGGCGGAGGACTGGACCGCGCTCGACGCGTTTCTGCTGCGCTACATCGCCGAGCCGGCGATGCGCCCGACGGTCCTGGCGTCCGCACTCTCGGCTGCGCTTGAGTTCGTCCGGGAGGGCAGGGTGATGTTGCGCCAGGACGCGCCGTTCGGGCCGCTGCTTCTCCGGCGGTGCGAGGCCGCCGCGTGACGGGGCGGCTCACCTCCCGGGGCGTGCTGACCCTTGCGGTCGACAATGCCGAGCCTGACGCGCCGCTCCATGCGGAGGCGATGCGCATCGCTGAAGCAGTGCTGTTTGCCGCGCCGCTGCCGCTCGACGAGGCCGCGGTTGCTGCCCGGCTGCCGGTAGGGGCCGATGCGCGGCGGGTGCTCAACGATCTTCAGCGGCTGTATTCGGGGCGCGGCTTCAACCTCGTGCGCGTCGAAGGAAAGTGGGCGTTCCGCACGGCGCTCGACCTCGCCTACGTCCTGGCGCGCGAGACGGCCGAGCCGCAGAGGCTGTCACGGGCCGCAATGGAGGTGCTCGCCATCATCGCCTATCACCAGCCGACGACCCGGGCGGAGATCGAGGAGATCCGCGGTGTGTCGACGTCCAAGGGCACGCTCGATCTCCTGCTGGAATCGGGCTGGATTCGCATGCGCGGCCGGCGCAAGTCGCCCGGCCGTCCGGTCACATTCGGCACCACCCCCGAATTCCTGCGCCAGTTCGGCCTGAATGCGATCACGGACCTGCCGGGCCTCGAGGAACTGCAGGGGCTGGGGCTGCTCGAGGGGCGGCTGCCGGGCGATCTCGTGCCGCAGGCGTCCGACGAGGCCGCACTGCGCGAGGATGAGGAGCCGATCGATGCGGACCTCATGGCCCTCGGCCCCGTTCCGGACGAGGCGGATTGAGCGCGGCCGCTACATCCTGATCCAGGCGGCGATCGACAGGTACGGGGAGCCCGGCCGCCCGTCATCCGTCATCATCCAGCCTCCCGAGACCCGGCCCTGCACGATCCCGAGCTGGACGCCGGTGACGTGCGCCCCGACCTTGGTCTCCTGGTAGGTTTTGGTCGCATAGGCGGTGACCTCCGGGCCGGCATAAAGGTCCCGCCAGATCCGGTACCCAGCCGAGCCGCGGGTCCACAGGCTCATGTTCGTCGTCGTGCCGACGACCGTGCCGGTGAGCAGCGTGTCCCGCGTCGGGTGCGACCACAGTTCGACCTGCGCCTTCGCGCCGTAGCGCGGCTCTGAGAAGCGGTAGACCTGCCCGGCGACGGTCAGCTGCTCGTGCAGGACCTCCGGGCCGATGAAGCCCGCCAGGAACAGCCGGTCCAGGCTCCATTGGTGGCCGACCAGCGTGCTCGTCTGGGTCGTGAGGCGGATGGCGGGCAACTCGGCCCCGTCGCGCCACAGGCGCTCACGCGTCACGCCGAAGCCGCTCGTCTCCATGATCACGAAGCCGGTGCGATCAAGCGGGCCGACGAGGGTTTGTTTCGAACCGACCGTGAGAAACAGCGAGCGGCCGGCATCCACGGCAGAGAACAACACTGTCCGCTGGTCCTCCGGGCGCACGAAGAGAAGCCGGTCTGGGTCGGCGGCGACCGCCGGGGCGAGCGGAGACGTCACCAAGTCGAGGGCAAACCCCGCGAGGTAGATGGCCAAGGATCGCCAGGAACGCGACACGGCGGCACTTGCCTCGATTTGGCCGCAACAGGCGGCCCGCCCGGGTCTATTCAAAGCCCAGGCGCGCGAACTGTCGAGTGGGTCTGCTCTCCCCGAACGATTTCCGCGGCGTCGGCGCCGATACGCCGATCCGGCTATTGGAACCCGAAATCCTCGGCCGGCGTTCGTGCTTCCCCAAGCCCGGGAAGCACTCGCATGGTATAGATCGCGGGACGTGTTAGCACCATCAGGAGGTGAGTGCTACTTGCGCCTAAGCATTAGACGAATTCGTTAATCTTTATGCTTGAGGCTGCTGGTCGAGCGATGAGTATTGCGGGAGTGCGGCCGGTACGTGCTGATACATAAGGAGGTTGCATGGTCTCCGAGGACTTCATCCGCCAGCTCCAGGGATACGGGCTGACGACGGCCAAGATCCTGTACGGCATGCCGGACCACCCCCGCGTGCTCCAGACCTTCGTCTGGCAGCAATACGATCTCGCGCCGCGGTTTCCCTGCCTGTCCAAGTTCCTGGATTTTTGGCAGCGCGAACTCGAAGGCCCGCTCCATTCGGTCGAGGTCGCGCATGCGGGCCTGATCCGCCCGGCCGAGTTCCGGGCCGTGAAGGGCGAGTTGTACCTCCACTGAGCTCCGGGCCCGGAGGCGCGCGAAGGGGAGGGGCCCGGCTTGGCCGGACCGCCTCTCTAGGCTAGAGGAAAGCACCTTTCCGTCGCGGCGATCTCCGGTTGTTTCCTGAAGCGCGTATCTCTGCGGTCCTCTCCTCGCTGGCGCGGAACGCAGGCGAGCGGCTGACCGTCGCGGACATCCTATCGGTGCTTCGCGACCGGGCCTTCGCCCTCCTGGTGGTGCTGCTGGGCCTGCCCAACTGCCTGCCCATGCCGCCGCCCATCCCGCTCGTCTGCGGGCTGCTGCTGGGGCTTGTCGCCGCGCAGATCACGGCCGGGCGGCCGACGCCGTGGCTGCCCAACGCGCTCCTCAGGCGCTCCGTGCCGCAGGACGCGGTTGATCGGGCCGTCGGCCGGGCACTGCCGATTCTGCAGAAGCTGGAACGCTGGTCACGGCCGCGGATCGAGTTCTTCGAAACGCCGATCGCGCTCCGTCTCCTCGGGGTCGTCCTGATTTTTCTGGCGCTCGGCCTCCTGGTCGCGGCGCCGGTCATCGGCCAGATCCCGCTCGGGGTCGCGGTGTGCCTGGTCGGCCTCGGCCTCGTCGAGCGCGACGGTGTGATCGTCCTGGCCGGAATGGCGGTCGGCGTGATCGGCCTCGCGCTGAGCTTCGGGTTCATCTACGCGGTCGTGTCGGGCCTCGAAGCGATCTTCTGAGCGCGCCGCCGGACCGCACCTTACCAAGAGTTCATCCGGGCGAGAGAGCCCGGTAACGCGGCCAACCCTATGTTCCGGTCATCCCAAGGGCGGGACCGGATTCCCCCCAATCCGGTCTAGCCCTGCGAAGGGAACGGGACGCGGGGCTGCCACGTCGCCCCCCGCTAGCTTCGCGGCTCGTTGCGGCAGGTCGGATCATCGCGATCCGGCCTGCCGTTTCGCATTCGGGCGCGCTACCATGAGCGACATGCGGATCCTCATCATCGAAGATGATCGCGAAGCCCGGGAATACCTCGGCAAGGCTTTTCGCGAGGCCGGCCACAGTCCGGATTCGGCGTCCGACGGCCTCGACGGATACGCGCTGGCGCGCGAGGGCAATTACGACGTGCTCGTCGTGGACCGCATGCTTCCGAAGCTGGACGGCCTGTCGCTGATCCGCTCGTTGCGGGAGCAGAAGGTGGAAACGCCCGTCATCATCCTGTCGGCGCTGGGCCAGGTCGATGATCGGGTCAAAGGCTTGCGGGCCGGCGGCGACGATTATCTGCCCAAGCCCTACTCGTTCTCCGAGCTGCTGGCCCGGGTCGAGGTGCTGGCGCGCCGGGGCGGCAATGCCGGCCGGGGCGAGGCGACGAGCTACGCGGTGGGCGATCTCGTGCTCGACCGGCTGTCGCACCGCGTGACGCGCGGCGGGCAGGAGATCCTGCTGCAGCCGCGCGAGTTCCGGCTGCTCGAATACCTGGTCCGCCATGCGGGGCAGGTGGTGACCCGCACGATGCTGCTCGAGCATGTCTGGGACTACCATTTCGATCCGCAGACCAACGTGATCGACGTGCACGTCTCGCGGCTGCGCTCGAAGATCGACAAGGGGTTCGACCGCCCGCTGATCCACACGATCCGCGGCGCCGGGTACATGGTCCGTGACACCGCAAAGTAGCTTCCTGCCGAAGCTGATCCGGACGACGGCCTTCCGGCTCTCCTTCGCGTATCTGCTCACCTTTGCGGTCTTCGCCTTCGTGATCCTGGGCTACGTCGCCTGGAACGCCACGAAGGTGCTCGATGGGCAGATCGTCGATACGATCGAGGCGGAGATCACCGGCCTCGCCGAGCAATACCGCCTGGCAGGGATCCGGCGGCTCGTCGCCATCGTCGACCGTCGCTCGCGCCAACCCGGCGCATCGCTCTATCTCGTCACGAACTTCCAGGGCGAGCGCATCGCCGGGAACATCGGCTCGCTGCCACCCGGCACGCTCGACGACGCCGGCCAGCGGGAGATCGCCTATGGTCGGGCGGAGGAAGAAACGCGCGACCACAGCGCCATCGTGCGGGTATTCGTTTTGCCCGGCGGCTTTCGGCTTCTGGTCGGGCGCGATGTCGACGAGCGCGCGCGCATCCGCGACATCATCGGCCGGGCGTTTGGGCTCTCGCTGCTCCTCATCGGCGTGCTCGGCTGCCTCGGCGGCTGGTTCGTCACCCGCCGGGTGCTGAAGCGCGTCGACGACATGACGGCTACGACCGAGACGATCATGGCCGGTGACCTGAACGGGCGGCTGCAGATCGCCGGCACGGGGGACGAACTGGACCGCCTGGCGCAGCACCTGAACGCGATGCTGGACCGCATCGGCGAGCTGATGACCGGGCTGACCGAGGTCTCCAACAACATCGCACACGACCTCAAGACGCCCCTGACACGGCTCCGCAACCGGGCCGACGAGGCGCTCCGGGGCGCCCGCAGTGACGACGAGTTGCGCGCCTCTCTGGACGCCGTCATCGAGGAGAGCGACAACCTCATTCGCGTGTTCAACGCGCTTCTCATGATCGCCAGGCTCGAGGCCGGACATCAGAGCGAAGGCATGGCGGATTTCGATGCCGCGGAGGTGGCGAGAGGGGTCGCGGACCTCTACGAGCCGGTCGCCGAGGAGGCCGGCACCGAGCTCCAGCTCGAGGTCGAGCCGGGGCTCTCCGTGCATGGCAGCCGTGAGCTCCTCGGCCAGGCGGTCGCCAACCTCGTCGACAACGCGATCAAATACGGGACGGAGACCGCGGGGGCGCGGCCTGCCCCCGTGACCGTCCGGGCGCGCAGGGACAAGGACACCGTGATCATCGCCGTGGGAGATCGCGGGCCGGGCATCCCGGTGGACGACCGCGACCGTGTGCTCGGGCGCTTTGTCCGCCTGGAGCAGGCGCGGACGCGCCCCGGTTTCGGCCTCGGCCTCAGCATCGCGGCCGCCGTAGCCCGCCTGCACGGCGGTGCCCTCAAGCTGAACGACAACGAGCCCGGACTCGAAGTGCAGCTCTGCGTTCCTCTCCGGCCGGTGGCTTCCGCATGAGCGCTGCTCCGCAACCGCTCGCCGAGCGCGTCCGCTCGCCCGAGCACCATGCCCTCCTGCCGGGGGAGACGTCCTTCGCCGGCCTGTTGCGGTTCGCGGGGATCTATTCGCCGTATCTGCGGCGCCTCGTCGATGTCGATCCGGAGCGGATCCAGGCCCTGGCCGGCGCAGCCCCGGAGGCGTCGAACGCGGCCATTATTCGCGCGCAGGCCGAGCTCGGCCGCCGCTTCGTGACGGGGGAGATCTCGCGCGACGAGGCGATGCGCGAGCTGCGGCGCAACAAGGGCGCCCACGCGCTGCTCGTCTCGCTGGCCGATCTCGGCCAGGCCTGGAGCGTGGACGAGGTGACGGCGGCGCTGTCCGACTTCGCGGATGCCTCGGTGAGGAGCGCGGTCGGGATCGCGCTTGCGGAACTCGCCATGCTGGCGAAGGCGCCGGCCTTCGCGCCGGGCGCGGACCTCGCCGGCTCCGGCCTGGTCGTGCTGGCGCTCGGCAAGCATGGCGCCGGCGAGCTCAACTTCTCGAGCGATATCGACCTCGTCGTGTTCTACGACCCGAAATCGAGCCTCGCGACGGCCTCGTCCGAGGCCCCGGCGAAGCTCTACACGCGCCTCGCCCAGAACGTGGCCAAGCTCCTGCAGGAGCGGACGGTGGACGGCTACGTTCACCGTGTCGATTACCGCCTGCGGCCGGATCCCGCTTCGACCCCCCCGGCCGTCTCCCTGCCGGGCGCCTACCTCTACTACGAGAGCGTCGGGCAGAACTGGGAGCGCGCGGCCATGATCAAGGCCCGGGCGATCGCGGGCGACATCGCCCTCGGCGAGCGCTTTCTGGCGGATCTCGGGCCCTTCATCTGGCGGAAGTATTTCGACTTCGCCTCCATCGCGGACATCCATGCGATGAAGCGGCAGATCCACGCCGTCCGCGGGCATGGGGAGATCGCGGTCGCGAGCCACGACATCAAGCTCGGCCGTGGCGGCATCCGGGAGGTCGAGTTCTTCGTCCAAACGCAGCAGCTCGTTTTCGGCGGGCGGCGCCCGAAGCTGCGCGGCCGGCGCACGCTCGACATGCTCGGCGCGCTGCACGACGAGGGCTGGATCACGGCGGAAGGGCGGGACGAGCTGTCCGATGCCTACCGGTTCCTGCGCACCGTCGAGCACCGCCTGCAGATGGTGGCGGACGAACAGACCCAGCGCCTGCCGACGCGCGAGGACGAACTCGAGGCTTTTGCCCGCTTCTGCGGCTATGCGGACCTGCCCGCCTTCGCGTCCGCGCTCACGTCGCGCGCGCGGCGCGTGCAGCACCATTACGGCCTCCTGTTCGAGGAAGGCGCCGAACTCGCCTCCGAACTCGGCGACCTGGTATTCACCGGCGCGACGATCGATCCGGAAACCGTCGCGACGCTGCGGCGCCTCGGCTTCGGCGATCCGGAAACCGCGGCGGAAACGGTGCGCGGCTGGCATTTCGGCCGCCGCGCGGCCGTGACCAGCGCGCGCGCCCGGGAGGTTCTGACCGAGCTCACGCCGGCCCTGCTGGCGGCCCTCGGTGGTTCGGCCGATCCGGATGGGGCGCTCGCGCGGCTGGACCGTGCTTTTGCCCGGATGCCGGCGGCGGTCGAGCTGCTGACAATCCTGCGCTCGCACGAAAAGCTGCGGCTGCTCTTTGCGGACCTCCTCGGGAGCGCTCCGCGGCTGGCCGAGACGGTCGCGCTCACCCCGCACGTGCTCGACGCCATGCTCGACCCGAGCTTCGCCGCGCCGGCGCGGGACGAAGCGGCAG
>JAQGJZ010000147.1 GCA_028290385.1 Enterovirga sp. | reverse complement strand
CAACCGCGGCCATGGCCGCTCGTCCAAGCTCTACGACCCGGCGGATTACGCCACGCCCACCATGGCGGAGGATGCGCGCCTGCTGCTCGACCATCTCGGCATCGAGCGCGCCGACGTCATGGGTTATTCCATGGGTGCGCGCATTTCCGCCTTTCTGGCCCTCGCTGCGCCTTCGCGCGTGCGCGGGCTGCTGCTCGGTGGGCTGGGCTTCCACCTGGTCGAAGGCGTCGGCCTGCCGCTCGGCATCGCGGACGCCATGGAGGCGCCCTCGGCCGACGTGCTAAGCGACCCCATGCAGAGGATGTTCCGCGTGTTCGCCGAGCAGACCAAGAGCGACCTCGGGGCGTTGGCGGCCTGCATCCGCGGCTCGCGCCAGACGCTGTCCCGCGACCAGGTGGCGCGGATCAGCATGCCGGCGCTCGTTTCCGTCGGCACGCGCGATCCGATCGCGGGTTCGTCGCATGAGCTCGCCGACCTCTTGCCGCGGGGCCAGGCCCTGGACATTCCGGGCCGCGACCACAATCTCGCGGTCGGCGACCGGGTGCACAAGGAAGGCGTGCTGGCCTTCCTGGCCGGGCTGCACTGAGCACCGGGCAGAGCGCCCTCCGGTGCCTGTGCGGGCGGCATGCGGGCGTAGTAGAAGGACCCTCCAGGAGGCACCGTCATGGCGCATCATCTCGCTCGTCAGGAACTCGCCGGAGAGATAGCTGGCGTTGTCGATCCCGTGTGGACCCGCATCCGCCAGGAGGCCGAGGCCGCGCTGCGGGCGGAGCCGGCCATGGCGACGCTCCTGTTCACCACCATTCTGAACCAGGCGACGGTGGAGGCCGCGGTGATTCACCGCGTCGCGAGCCGGCTCGCCCACGCGGCGCTGACCTCGGACCTCATCATCCAGACCTTCGAGGAGGCGCTCGCGGCCGATCGGGGCATCGGCGAGGCGTTTCGCGCCGACATCCTCGCCGTGGTCGACCGGGACCCGGCCTGCACGCGCTTTCTCGAGCCCTTGCTCTATTTCAAGGGCTTCCATGCCATCCAGACGCACCGGCTGGCGCATTGGCTCTGGAACGAGGGCCGGCGCGACCTCGCGCTCTATCTCCAGAGCCGCTCCTCCGAGGTGTTCCAGACCGACATCAACCCCGCGGCGCGGATCGGGAAGGGCATCTTCCTCGACCATGCGACCGGGCTCGTGGTCGGTCAGACGGCCGTGATCGAGGATGACGTTTCCATCCTCCAGGGCGTGACGCTCGGCGGGACCGGGAAGGAGCGGGGCGACCGCCACCCGAAGATCCGCCGCGGCGTGCTGATCGGCGCCGGCGCAAAAGTCCTCGGCAACATCGAGGTCGGGCAATGCGCCCGGGTCGCGTCAGGCTCCGTCGTGCTGCAGCCGGTGCCGCGCAACACCACGGTGGCCGGGGTTCCGGCGCGCGTCGTCGGCACGGCCGGCTGCGCCGAGCCCGCCCGCTCCATGGACCAGATCCTGTCGGAAAAGGGCGAGCTCTAGGCGCCCGGCGGCGGACGCCTTGCCGCCCGGCCCGGGCCATGGCAGGGCTGACCCGACTTATTTTGAGGAAAAACCTTGGACAAATCTGAGCTCGCCAAGATCGAGGGCTTCTTGCGGCGCACCTTCGCGAACGCCTCCATCCGGGTGGTTGCCCGGCCGCGGAAGACCGATTCGGCCGAGGTGTTCGTCGGGGAGGAGTTCCTCGGCGTGATCTTCGTGGACGACGAGGAAGGCGACCGGTCCTTCAACTTCCAGATGGCGATCCTCAGCGAGGACCTGCAGGACTGAGCGTCCGCGGGTTAACCAAGCCAGGCGAAGTTGCTTAACGAAACCTAAACTCCGCGCCAGAACTGCCTCACCGCAGGGAGGTCGTGGTGGTTCTTCAGCAAGCGACGGTGGACGCTTTCGGCGCGGTCGCGATGGGCTTCGCTTTTGCGGGCCTTCTTGCGAGCGGCTTCGAGCTCGTGGCGAGACGCCCGCTGGGCTTCTCGTCCCTCCAGACCGGGGACCTCGGCGCCTTTGCGAGCGTGCCCTTCCTGGTCTTCTCTGCGCCGCTCATCATCCTGCGCAACACCATCCGCCGGCGCCATCTCGACGGGCGGCCGATGCCGTATGTGATGGTCGCGACCGTGATCGCCTGCCTCTGGAGCATGATGTGCGGGCGCCTGGTTCTGGACGTGACGGACCTCCTGCGCTTGACGGCCTGACGGCCTGAGGTCTTTCTGGGCGGCCCAACGAGCCGCCCGGACATGCCAATTTACTCCCTGAACGACGTCGCGCCCGAGCTACCGCCGGAGGGCGACTACTGGATCGCGCCCGACGCGCACGTGATCGGGCGGGTGCGCCTCGGCCGCGGCGCGAGCATCTGGTTCGGCTCCGTCCTGCGCGGCGATAACGAGCTGATCGAGCTCGGCGAAAACGTGAACATTCAGGAGGGCTCGCTCCTCCATACCGATCCCGGCTTTCCGATGACGATCGGCCGCGATTGCACGGTCGGCCACCACGCCATCCTGCACGGCTGCATGGTCGGGGAGGGCTCGCTGATCGGCATGGGGGCAACCGTGCTGAACGGTGCCGTGATCGGAGCGGGGTCCCTCGTGGGCGCGAACGCGCTCGTAACCGAAGGCAAGAGCTTTCCGGAACGATCCCTAATCGTCGGGGCCCCGGCCCGCGCCGTCCGCGAACTCGACGACGCCGCGGTCGCGCG
>JAQGJZ010000131.1 GCA_028290385.1 Enterovirga sp. | reverse complement strand
AGACGATCACCATCCAGGACCTGGCGAACCGCATGGCGGAACGCGCGGTCGACGTGATCAAGCTGCTGATGAAGCAGGGCCAGATCCACAAGATCACCGACACGATCGACGCCGACACGGCGCAGCTCGTGGCGGAGGAGCTCGGCCACACCGTGCGGCGCGTCGCCGAGGCGGACGTGCTGGAGGGCCTGTTCGACGAGCCGGATCTCGAGGAGCACCTCGAGCCGCGCCCGCCGGTGGTCACGATCATGGGCCACGTCGATCACGGCAAGACCTCGCTGCTCGACGCGCTCCGCAAGACGGATGTGGTCGCGGGCGAGGCCGGTGGCATCACGCAGCATATCGGCGCCTACCAGATCACGACCGCCTCCGGGCAGCACATCACGTTCATCGACACGCCCGGCCACGCGGCCTTCACGGCGATGCGGGCCCGCGGCGCGAAGATCACCGACATGGTGGTCCTGGTCGTGGCGGCCGACGATGGCGTGATGCCCCAGACGATCGAGGCGATCAGCCACGCCAAGGCGGCCGAAGTGCCGATCATCGTGGCCATCAACAAGATGGACAAGCCGGGTGCGAACCCGCAGCGCGTCCGCACCGAACTGCTGCAGCACGACATCCAGGTTGAATCGATGGGTGGCGACACCCTCGAGTTCGAAGTCTCCGCCCTGACGGGTGACGGCCTCGACACGCTGGTCGAGGGTCTGCTCCTGCAGGCCGAAGTGCTCGACCTGAAGGCCGACCCGCTCCGCAACGCGGAAGGGACGGTCATCGAGGCCAAGCTCGACCGCGGGCGTGGTCCGGTCGCCACCGTGCTGGTGCAGCGCGGCCTCCTGGAAACCGGCGACATCATCGTGGCCGGCGCCGAGTGGGGACGCGTGCGTGCGCTGATCAGCGACACGGGCGACATGATCGAGGAAGCGGGGCCGTCCTATCCGGCCCAGGTTCTCGGCTTCAACGGCACGCCGGATGCGGGCGACCGCGTCGCGGTGGTCGAGTCCGAGGCGCGTGCCCGCGAGATCACCGAATACCGTGCCCGCGTGAAGCGCGAGCGTGCGGCGGCCCGTGCCTCCGTGGCCCGTGGATCGCTCGCCGACATGATGCGCGACCTCAAGGAAGGCTCGGGCCGCAAGGAATTCCCGCTGGTCATCAAGGGCGATGTCGGCGGCTCGGTCGAGGCGATCCTCACGGCGCTCGAGAAGATCGGCAACGACGAAGTGTCGGCCCGCATCCTCCATGGCGGGGTCGGGGCGATCACGGAATCGGACGTGACGCTGGCCCAGGCCTCCGGCGCGATCATCATCGGGTTCAACGTGCGCGCCCACAAGGAAGCGCGCGAGGCGGCCGAGCGGGCCGGCGTCGAGATCCGCTACTACAACATCATCTACAACCTCGTGGATGATGTGCGGGACGCCATGTCCGGCATGCTCGCGCCCAATCTGCGCGAGGAGCGGCTCGGCGAGGCGAAGATCCTCGAGGTCTTCGACGTGTCGAAGATCGGCAAGGTCGCGGGTTGCCGCGTCATGGACGGCCGCGTCGAGCGCGGCGCCCATATCCGCCTGATCCGCGACAACGTCGTGATCCACGAGGGCGGTCGCCTGCAGACCCTGAAGCGCTTCAAGGACGACGCTTCGTCCGTCGTGGCCGGCCAGGAATGCGGCATGTCGTTCGACAATTACGACAAGATCCGCGTCGGCGACGTCATCGAGTGCTTCCACCTCCACGAGGAGAAGCGCTCGCTCTGAGCCTCGTTCCGGAGCGGCCCAGGCCGAATCCGGAACCCTCGATGGGGCGCCGCCTTACTGGTCGGCGCCCGTCGTTTTAGCGCAGGCGCTGTCAGTCGAGCTTTCACGTGGGATCCAGGGCCGCCGCGCGGCCCGGAGCGGCAGAGAGGCCGGTTCGATCCCGGCGGTATGAATCATGCAAAAACGTCAGGACAATCCCAAGGGCCCGCGCCAGCGCCAGCAGCGCGTGGCGGAGCTGGTCCGGCACGCCCTTGCCGAGGTGCTCGGCCGCGGCGACATCCAGGATCCGGTGCTGAACGCACACGTGGTTACGATCC
The DNA here is from genome assembly GCA_028290385.1 of Enterovirga sp. Taxonomy (GTDB): domain Bacteria; phylum Pseudomonadota; class Alphaproteobacteria; order Rhizobiales; family Beijerinckiaceae; genus Enterovirga. The sequence continues at coordinate 1,006 of JAQGJZ010000131.1, read as the reverse complement.
CGGAAGTGCGGATGTCACCCGATCTCAAGCTGGCGACGGCCTTCGTGATGCCGCTCGGCGGAAAGGACGAGGGCCCCGTGATCGAGGCGCTCGAGCGCAACAAGAAGGTGCTGCGGCAGGAGGTGGCGCGCCGGGTGGACCTCAAATTCGCGCCCGAGCTCCGCTTCCGGCGCGACGAGAGTTTTGAGGAGGCGGCGCGCATCGATGCGCTGCTCCGCACCGAGAAGGTGAGGCGGGATCTGGATCAGGATGCCGCTTCCGACGAGACAGAACAGGGCTGATGGACACGATGATCGACGAGGCGCCGCGCGCCGCCGAGCGGACCACCGACGAAGCACGGGGACCGCGCCGGCCGCCTCAGGACCGGCCCAAGAAGCGGATCGTGAACGGCTGGGTCATCCTCGACAAGCCGGTCGGGATGACCTCGACGCATGCCGTCGCGGTGGTGAAGCGGTCGCTGAACGCCAAAAAAGCGGGCCATGCCGGCACGCTCGATCCGCTCGCCTCCGGTATCCTGCCGATCGCGCTCGGCGAAGCGACCAAGACGGTGCCGTTCGTGATGGACGGTGCCAAGTCATACGTTTTTACCGTGACCTGGGGCGTCGAAACGGACACGGACGACGCCGAGGGTCGGCCGGTGCAGACCACCGACCAGGTTCCGGACGTCGCGGCGCTGGAGGCATTGCTGCCGCGCTTCATGGGTCAGATCGAGCAGGTGCCGCCGCGCTACTCGGCCATCAAGGTCGCGGGCGAGCGCGCCTATGACGTCGCCCGTGGCGGCGGCGAACTGGAGCTGAAGCCGCGTGTCGTCGTCGTCGACCGCCTGGCAATCATGCACCACGCGGACAACAAGACCGTGCTCGCCGCCGATTGCGGCAAGGGCACCTACGTGCGGGCCCTGGCGCGCGACCTCGGCCGGGCGCTCGGCTGCCTCGGGCACGTCTCCGCGCTGCGCCGCACCCGCGTCGGGCCCTTCACGGAAGCCCAGACGACCAGCATCCAGGAG
>JAQGJZ010000127.1 GCA_028290385.1 Enterovirga sp. | reverse complement strand
AGATCGGCGAATTCTCGTTCATCCTGGCGACGCTCGGGGTCGGCCTGGGCCTGCTTCCGGAGCGGGGCCGCGACCTTATCCTGGCCGGCGCGCTGCTCTCTATCCTGGTGAACCCGCTCGTGTTCTGGAGCATCGACGCGCTCCAGTCCCGCCGCGCCCGGCGCGCGCCCGAAGAGGCCGGGCCTGCCGAGGAGCCCCTGCCGATCACGACCTTGCGTGACCATGCCGTGCTGGTCGGCTGGGGGCGTGTCGGCAGCCTGATCGGGCCCGTTCTCCGCGCCGGCAACACGCCGCTGCTCGTGATCGAGGAGCGGGACGACATGGCCGAGCGGCTGCGGGCCGAGGGCTTCGAGGTGATCTCGGGCAATGTCGCGCAGCGCGGCCTTCTCGAGGCGGCGAACCTGTCGCAGGCGCGCTGGCTCCTCAGCGCCATCCCGAACGCGTTCGAGGCGATCAACCTGATCGAGGCGGCGCGCGCCGCGAACCCGCAGATCCGGATCGTGGCGCGAGCCCAGACGGACGCGGAGGCCGAGCATCTTCGCCGGCGCGGGGCGGATTACGTCGTCATGGGCGAGCAGGAGATCGCCCGCGAGATGGCGTCCCACGTCACGGGGCTCGGGGCAGCCGTTCCGGGCGCCGCGAATCCCGCCGGTGTTCCGGTCCCGGCCTCGGCCTGACCGGCTCGCCGCTTACAATCCGGCCGCGCTCCCGTCCGAGCGCGGATCGTGGCTGGCCTCGACGCGGCCGTTGCCGGGATGCTTCACCAGCAGCCCGGCATGGCCGAGCCCGTCCGAATAGGGCTCGCCGACCTCCTCCACGTCGTGCCCGAGGCGGGCGAGGCCTTCCAGGATCGCCGGGTCGAACCGGCTCTCCACCTTGAGGCTGGTCGAGCTCTGGCCCCAGGTGCGGCCGAGCAGCCAGCGCGGCCGGTCCACGGCTTCGGCGACACCCTCGCCGAGATCGACGTAGCGGGTGAAGATCTGGGCCTGGAATTGCGGCTGTCCGTCCCCGCCCATGGATCCGTAGGACATGACGCGCCCGTCCGAGAGAACCGCGAGGGCGGGGTTCAGCGTGTGGAACGGTCGGCGGCCGGGCTCCAGCGGGTTCACGGCATTGGGGTCGAGCGAGAAGGACGCGCCGCGGTTCTGCCAATGGATGCCGGTTCGCGGCAGGACGCAGCCGGAGCCCCATTCCCAATAAACCGACTGGATAAACGAGACCGCGAGGCCGGAGCCGTCGATCGCGCCCATCCAGATCGTGTCGCCGTCGCCGGCCGGCGCGGGCCAGGGCGCGGCGCGCCCCATGTCGATCGCGGCCGCCTCGCGGTCGAAGGCCGCCGGGATGAGAAAGGCCGCGGGGTCGTGCTTCAGCCGGTCGTAATCGGTGACGATGCGGTCGCGGATGCGGAAGGCGCGCTTTGTCGCCTCGATCAGCCCGTGGTGGTGGCGGACCGATTCCGGCCCGGTGATGCCGAGGCGCTCGTAGATGCCGAGGATCAGCAGGGCCGCGATGCCCTGCGTGGGCGGCGCCTTGTTGTACGCGGTGCCGTGCCGGAGCTTCGCCTGCAGCGGCTCGCGGATCACCGCCCTGAAGCTCTCCAGGTCGGAGCGCGTCACCGGGGCTCCGATCGCCTCCAGATCGGCCGCGATCTCGCGCGCCACATCGCCGCGGTAGAAGTCGTCGAGCCCGGCACCGGCGAGCTGGTCCAGCGTCGCCGCGAGCGCGGGCACGCGGCGGATGTCGCCCTTCTTGGGCGGCTTACCGTCGAACCCGAAGGTCGCCAGGAAGTTCGGGGCGGCGTTCAGGGCGTCCGGCTCGTTCGGGCGCGTGCGCAGCTCCGACGGGGACACCTCGTAGCCCTCCTTCGCGAAGCGGATCGCATCCGCGAGCAGGACGGAAACGGGCAGCTTTCCGCCCAGGCTCTTCGAATACGCGAGCGCGGCACCCCAGCCACCGACAGCGCCCGCGACCGTTATAGCCGCGTCGGGCCCGCGGAAGGGGAGGGCGTCGTAGCCCTTGTCGCGGTAGCGCTTGATCGTGGCCAGGCTCCCGGCCGGGCCGCAGGCCTCGATGGCGCGCACGCGCCCGCCTGGCTCGTGGATGACCCAGAAGGCGTCGCCCCCGATCGCGTTCATGTGCGGGTAGACCACCGCGATCGTCGCCGCCATGGCGACCATCGCCTCGATCGCGTTGCCGCCTTCGGCCAGGACGGCGCGCCCGCTCTCGGACGCGAGGCGGTGTGGGGCGGCGACAGCCGCGGACGAGAAGGTCGGTGTGTCGATCATGCTGGATAATGGGCTGCGAGGGCCCATATTGTTGCACGCGCGCACTGCTTTGCGTTAGTGGGCGCGCTTGTTTGCTATTGGAGAGCCGGATTGGCCGCCCCATCACGTCCCTCCCGGGGCCGCTCCACCTTCACGCTGGCCAGCCTCATGGTCCTGGTCGGGATCGAGGTCTTCGCCGTTGCGCTGTCCGGCGGCTGGGCGATCGCGGGTCTTCTGGAGCTCGGGCAGGTGATCGGCTACGTGCTGATGGGGCTGTTCTCGCTTTTCGCGCTCTACATGATGGTCCAGTTCTGGCGCCGCGCCAGTTCGGTCGAGGCGGGCTGACCCCGCCCCGGAGTTGTCAGGGGCCGCCGAACCTTGCGCCCTTCGGGGTGCGGTGTTATCTAGGTCTTGTCAGCTCTGGTGTGGTGCGAAAGCGCCATTGTCGGGAGCGGGCCCGCGAGGGTCCCGCTCTTTTTTATTGCTTGAACGCCGGACGACGAGCACTCGGTCATGACGGACTTATCCGAACCCAGGTTCTACCGTGAAAAGGGCGTTGCGGCCCGTGTCGCGCAGCTCGTCGAGCCCGTTCTCGCCGATCTGGGCTTCCGGCTCGTGCGCGTGAAGGTGTCGGCCCAGAACGGGTCGACGGTCCAGATCATGGCCGAGCGCCCGGACGGGACGATGACCGTCGAGGATTGCGAGGCCGTGAGCCGCGCCGTTTCGCCGGTGCTCGACCTCGAAGACCCGGTCGCGCAGGCCTACCACCTGGAGGTCTCCTCGCCCGGCATCGACCGGCCCCTCGTGCGGGCCTCCGATTTCCGCCGCTGGGCGGGATACGACGCGAAGATCGAGCTCGGCGTCCCGCTGGAGGGTCGCAAGCGTTTCCGCGGCATCGTTCGGGATGCGGACGAGACCACGGCCACCATCGAGCTGCCGGACGCGCCGGGCGACGAGGAGGTGGTGGCGCAGCTGTCGCTCGCCGACATCGCCGAAGCGCGGCTCGTCCTGTCGGACGAGCTGATCCGGGAGTCGCTCCGCCGCGGCAAGGCGGCGGGGGAGGCCGCGGACGCGGCTGGCGAAGCGGCTGACGAGGCGCCGGCGCCGGAAGACGCGCGGCCCAGACAGAATACGGTTTAAAGGAGAACGGACATGGCGGTCAGCGCCAATCGGCTCGAATTGCTGCAGATCGCGGATGCGGTCGCGCGCGAAAAGGTCATCGACCGGCAGATCGTCGTCGCCGCCATGGAGGACGCGATCGCCAAGGCCGCCCGCTCCCGCTACGGCGCGGAAACGGACGTCCATGCCGAGATCCATCCCCGCACCGGCGAACTCCGGCTCTCGCGCCACCTGCTCGTCGTCGATCAGGTCGAGAACGACGCGACCGAGATCGCGCTGGAGGATGCGCGCCGCCGCAATCCGGCCGCGCAGGTCGGCGACGCCATCTCCGAGCCGCTCCCGCCCTTCGATTTCGGCCGCATCGCCGCCCAGTCGGCCAAGCAGGTCATCGTCCAGAAGGTCCGCGATGCCGAGCGCGACCGGCAGTACGAGGAATACAAGGACCGCATCGGCGAGATCATCAACGGCCTCGTGAAGCGCGTCGAATACGGCAACGTCATCGTCGACCTCTCCGGCCGCGGCGAAGGCATCGTGCGGCGCGATGAACTGATCCCGCGCGAAACCTTCCGCCCGGGCGACCGCATCCGGGCCTATCTGTTCGACGTGCGCCGGGAGGCCCGCGGCCCGCAGATCTTCCTGTCCCGCACCCACCCGCAATTCATGGCGAAGCTGTTCGCCTCCGAGGTGCCGGAAATCTACGACGGCATCGTCGAGGTGAAGGCCGTTGCCCGCGATCCGGGCTCCCGCGCCAAGATCGCCGTGACGTCTCGCGACAGCTCCATCGATCCGGTCGGCGCCTGCGTCGGCATGCGCGGCTCGCGCGTTCAGGCCGTGGTCGGCGAACTGCAGGGCGAGAAGATCGACATCATCCCGTGGTCCTACGACCGGGCCACCTTCATCGTGAACGCGCTGCAGCCGGCCGAGGTCGTGAAGGTCGTGCTCGACGAGGACGCCGAGCGCATCGAGGTGGTGGTGCCGGATGACCAGCTCTCGCTGGCGATCGGCCGACGCGGCCAGAACGTCCGCCTCGCCTCGCAGCTCACCGGCTGGGACATCGACATCCTGACCGAGGCCGAGGAATCCGAGCGTCGGCAGAAGGAATTCGTGGAGCGCACCGAGCTCTTCATGGCGGCCCTCGACGTGGATGAGGTGGTCGGCCAGCTGCTCGCCTCGGAAGGCTTCCGCAGCGTCGAGGAGATCGCGGCCGCGGACCCGTCCGAGATTGCCGCCATCCAGGGCTTCGACGAGGACACGGGCGCCGAGATCCAGCGTCGCGGACAGGAATATCTCGACCGGATCGAATCCGAGCAGGATGCGCGCCGGCGGGAGCTGGGCGTGCAGGACGAGCTGCGCGAGATCGACGGCGTGACGACCCCCATGCTCGTGGCCTTCGGCGAGAACGACGTGAAGTCGATCGAGGATCTCGCGGGCTGCGCCACGGACGACCTCGTCGGCTACACGGAAGGCCGCGGCCAGGACGCCGTGCGCCACGAGGGCTTCCTCGACGCGTTCGGCATGTCCCGCACCGAGGCCGAGGCCATGATCATGCAGGCCCGCGTGAAGGCCGGCTGGGTCGAGGCTGCTCCGGCCGAGGAGCCCGTCGACGAAGAAGCGGCCGCCGACGCCGAGATGCAGCCGAGCTGAGCCGGCCCTCCGCGACGTGCCGAAACCAGAACCCGAGCGCACCTGCATCGTGACGCGTGAGGCGAGACCCGCCTCCGATCTGATGCGCTTTGTGCTCGGGCCGGACGGATCGGTTGTCCCGGATTTGCGCAACAAGCTCCCGGGCCGCGGCGCCTGGGCGGTGCCCACCGCGGCTGTCGTGGGCGAGGCCGTGCGCAAGCGCGCCTTTTCGCGCGCGTTCAAGGCGGAGCTGAAGGTTTCCCCGACCCTCGTCGAGGAGATCGACGCGGCGCTGGTGCGCGACCTGAAGGGGGCGCTCTCGCTCGCCAACAAGGCCGGAGCGGCCGTGGCTGGGTTCGGCAAGGTCGAATCCGCCATCCTGTCCGGCACGCTCGCGGCCCTCATCCACGCTCGCGAGGCGGCGGAGGACGGCAGGCGAAAATTGGCCGCGGCATTGCGAAAACGGGAAGGCGGCCCGATATCGGGACTATCCGTTTTCGACGACCTGCCCGGTGACGATTTGGACGTGGCCTTGGGGCGCGTGCATGTGATACATGCTGCGCTTCTCGCGGGTCCTGGAAGTGAAGGGTGCCTGGTGCGGTGGCGTCGGCTTCGCGTTTTTCGCGGCGTCGACGGTGGCGCCGGGCCTTCGCGGGACGTTGATGTTCGACAGGGCGGGGCTCGGTTCGAAGCCGAGCGGCAGGACTAGATCTGTATGAGTGACACGAAGACCCCGGGCGACAAGACGCTGCACGTCTCTGCGAAGACGCTGTCGCTGCCGAAGCGCCCGGCCGAGCAGAATACGGTGCGGCAGAGCTTCTCCCACGGGCGCACGAAGGCGGTCGTGGTCGAGACGGTGAAGCGCCGTACCGGACCCGGTGCGCCGAAAGAGGCCGCTCCCGCCCCTGCACCGGCCGCTCCGCGTCCAGCCCCCCCGACCCCGACCTTGGCAGGTCGGCCTGCGCCGATCGTCAGCCGTCCGGCTGCTCCCGCGCCGGCTCCTGCCGCTGCGCCGCCGGCGGCGG
>JAQGJZ010000119.1 GCA_028290385.1 Enterovirga sp. | reverse complement strand
TCGCGCAGAGCTATGGCAAGACGGCGACGTTCATGCCCAAGCCCATCTTCGGCGACAACGGCTCGGGCATGCATGTGCACCAGTCGATCTGGAAGGCCGGCAAGCCGGTCATGGCCGGCAACAAATACGCCGACCTCAGCCAGGAATGCCTGTGGTACATCGGCGGCATCATCAAGCACGCCAAGGCGCTGAACGCCTTCACCAACCCGTCGACGAACTCCTACAAGCGTCTCGTCCCGGGCTACGAGGCTCCCGTGCTCCTGGCCTATTCGGCCCGCAACCGCTCTGCCTCCTGCCGTATCCCGTGGACGCAGAACCCGAAGGCCAAGCGCGTCGAGGTTCGTTTCCCCGATCCGACCGCGAACCCCTACCTGGCCTTCTCGGCCATGCTGATGGCCGGCCTCGACGGGATCCAGAACAAGATCGATCCCGGCCAGCCAATGGACAAGGACCTCTACGATCTGCCGCCGCGCGAGCTGAAGGAGATCCCGACGGTGTGCGGCTCGCTCCGCGAAGCGCTGGAGAGCCTGGACAAGGACCGCTCGTTCTTGAAGGCCGGCGGCGTGTTCACGGATGCCTTCATCGACAGCTTCATCGAGCTGAAGATGACCGAGGTGGCGCGGTTCGAGATGACCCCGCACCCGGTCGAGTTCGTGATGTACTACTCGGTCTGACCACCGATCATCCGACGCGAGATCAACGCCGGGGCCTCGCCGCCCCGGCGTTTTGCGTTTCGGCGCCCCATATGTGAACTGCTCCCACTCTCCCGGCGCCCGCGTCTTTCCAGGGAGCCTGAGACGGGGCAGATTGCTGTCAGGTGGGATTGGAGCATGTCTGCGCGCAGGACGATAACGCTCACAGACGATGAGGCCCTGTTTGTCGACGACCTGATCGCGTCAGGCAGGTATCGCTCGGATCATGAGGTAATAGCGGCAGGACTGAAGGTCCTTCGCCGCAGCGATCTCGACGTCGAGACTTGGCTCCGCGACGAGGTCGTCCCGGTCGCGGCCAAGATGAGGCGTCACCCCGACCGGGCAATTTCAGCGGATGACGTTTTCGAGGATATCCGAGAACGCCACCGAGCGCGGCTCGCCGGATCCAAGTGAGCTACAGAGTTGTTTTTGCGCCTGAGGCCCGCGACGACCTGCGAAATCTCTACGACTTCATTGCCGACCGAGCCAGCGGGCAGCGGGCGCTGACGTACATCGAGGGACTCGAGCGGTTTTGCTTGAGCTTCCGCGACTTCCCTGAGCGCGGGATACCCAGGGACGACTTGTTCCCAGGATTGCGCGTTGTCGGCTACAGGCGCCGAGTTGCACTCGCCTTCCACGTCGATGGGCAGACCGTCGTTTTCGATCGCGTCCTGTATGGCGGGCGCGATCTCAGGCTTGCGTTCGGCTCGGCCGACTAACCCGCCCCTACCGCCCGCCCGTCACCCGGATGTTGGCGCCCGTCGTGTAGGACGCGCCGTCCGACATCAGGAACAGCACGGCTTCGGCGATCTCGTGCGGCTCGCCGATGCGCTGCATCGGGATGTGCGGCCGAATGCGCTCCACCCGGTCCGGGTCGCCCGTGGACCGGTCGTGGATATCGGTCTGCACCATCCCGGGGGAAACGGCGTTCACCCGCACGCCTTCCGTCGCCAGTTCCTTGGCGAGGCCGATCGTCAGGCTGTCGATCGCGCCCTTGGAGGCCGCGTACCAGACATATTCTCCGGGAGAGCCCAGGCCGGCCGCGACGGAGGAGATGTTCACGATCGAGCCGCCCGGCCCGCCATTGCGGGTCGAGAGGCGGCGTGCGGCCTCGCGCGCGACCAGAATGGCGCCCGTGACGTTTACGTCGATGCACGCGCGGATCACGGCGGGGTCCGCGGCGTCGAGCCGGCTGGAGCGGCCCGTGATCCCGGCATTGTTGACGACGTGTCGGATCGGGCCGAGTTGCCGGGCGGCCTCGTCGAAGAAGCCGACGATGTCGGCCTCGCGGGCGAGCTCGCCCGCAATCGCGCACGCCTCCGCGCCGGCGGCACGGCACGCCGCCACCACCCGCTCGGCGTCGGCCCGCTCGGACCGGTAGGTGATCGCGACGTCGTAGCCGCGCGCTGCCGCGCGTTGAGCGACGGCGGCCCCGATGCCGCGGCTGCCGCCCGTGACCAGAACAACAGGGCGGCCCATCGGATCAGCCCTGCCGTTCGGGAGTGCGGACAACGAGGCCGTCGAGCTCCGGCTTCACCTTGATCTGGCAGGACAGCCGCGAATTGGCGCGGAGATCGGACGCGAAATCGAGCATGTCGGCCTCCATGGGCTGGGGCTCACCCACCAGCTCCATCCACGGCTCCTCAACATAAACATGGCAGGTCGCGCAGGCACAGGCCCCACCGCACTCCGCCTCGATGCCCGGCACGTTGTTTTTCACGGCCGCTTCCATGACGGTCCAACCCACCGGCGCGTCGACGCTGCGTGACTGGCCCGCGACATCGATGAACGTGATCTTCGGCATGAGGTCTCCGGAGGAGCGCCAGCGAGGCTCCGCACAGCGCTCTTAAGCGTCGGAGGCGACGCTGAGAACCCGTTTCAGCGGAAGTTGCGCCCCGACGACGCCGCATGGCGCCACGCTTCTATGGCCGCGCGCGCGTCGCGCACGGCACGCGCGAGCGAGGCGATTGCCGCCGACGGCTCGGCCCCGCCCTGCCCGAAGGCTGCCTCCAGTTCGCCGGCGAGCCGCATGACCTGCACGGCCCCGACCGCAGCCGAGGCCCCCTTCAAGCTATGCGCCGCTCGGGAGCGCGCGGCCGGCTCGGCGGGCCCGGCGATAATCGGAAGGAGCCGCTCGGCCTGCGCCTCGAAGAGCCCGAAGAGCTCCATCTCGAGGTCGCGGTCTCCGAGCGTCTGGGCAGCCAGGAGATCGAGGTCGAGCGCACCTCCCCGGCCCTGCTCACCCATCATCGCCACAATCCCCAGGATATTCGGGGCCGCTTCCGGGCACGCGGCCTGCCTCTGCGGGGGCCCGCGCCGTGCGACTCCACTGGTGCGAGCGATCCACATGGGGGCCGTATCGTCACCAAGTCGTTAACGACGTTGCCATGAGGAGCCCCGCCGCGGGTTCCCATCAAGCGGGGCCGACCCTAGACTGACCATGGTAAACGCGGGTTAACTTCCGCGCTCGGCGGCGTTCTGGCGGGAACGGTGCCTGGGCGGAGGCGCAGGAGGCATGCGCGCCCGCGTGTTGCGTTATGAGGCGGCACGGCACATGGCCACAGAACCCAAGCTTGCGAACCCGACACAGGCGGCGATGTCGGCCGTAGAGCAGGCGCTTTCGGAGCACCTGGCGGAGGCCGGATCCGGCGCCGCGTCGGCGCGCGCGCCGGGCGAAGCGGGCGAGACCGGCTCCGGCCGGCCCCGCGCGGAGGCGGGACGCGTCGTCTCGCCGGACCGGGATGCCGTCGCCAACGACGACCGCCAAGAGGTTGGGCTGTTTCTGCAGGCCCTGAAAGTGCGCCCGTCGCGGTCGGCCTACATCCTGGCCGTGATTGCGAGCAGCGTGTGGCTTGCTGGCCTCGCTTACCTGCTCGTCTCCCAGGCTGGCGGCAGCCTGTCCGAATATCTGGCCGGCGTCGGCCCGCTCCAGCAGGCGACCCTTGTCGCGCTGGGCGTGGCCCCGGTCGTGCTCTTCTTCGTCGCCGCGATGCTGGCCGTCCGCTCGAGCGAGATGAAGCTCGTGGCGCGCGCCGTCGGCGAGGTCGCGGTGCGCCTGGCGCAACCCGAGCATTTCGCCACCGACGCCGTGATGAACGTGTCCCGCGCGGTCCGGCGCGAGGTCGCAGCCGTGGGTGACGGGCTCGAGCGTGCGCTCGCCCGCGCCGGCGAGCTCGAGACCATCGTGCGGAGCGAAATCGCGACCCTGGAACGGGCCTATTCCGATAACGAGATCCGCATCCGGTCCCTGGTCGAGGAGCTGGTCAGCCAGCGCGAGGCGGTGGTCGGCAATGCCGACCGCATCCGCGTCGCCATTTCCGGCTCGCACGAGCATGTGGCGGGCGAACTCGCCAGCGCCTCGGAGCGCATGGTCCAGGCGCTCGAAACGGTCGGCGACCGTCTCGCGGGCTCCCTCGACAAGCGCAGCGAAGACCTGACCCGCGCTCTCGCGGAGGCGGGCGAACGGCTGGTGGCCGAACTCGGCATCCGCGGATCCGAGCTGGTGGAGCGTCTCGCCGCGACCACGGACGACGTGAAGATCGGCGTCGCGTCCGTCGGCGACGAGGTGACCGCATCGCTCGAGCGCAAGGCGCAGGACGTCACCACGGCCCTCGAGCGCACGGGCGACATCCTCACCCGCAGCCTCCAGGATGGCGCCACCCACGTCACCCGCACGCTGGCCCAGACCGGCTCGGAGGTCATCGGCTCGCTCGCCGCTCAGGGCAGCGACGTCCGCACCTCGCTGGAGCAGACCGTCGAGGCGCTCGCGAACAGCTTCGTGGCGCGCGGCTCCGAGCTCAACGAGCGGCTCGCCCAGTCCGGCGAGACCATCGTCAACACCATCACGGCCCAGACGGGCGAGCTGCGTCGCGATCTCGAAAAGGCGGGCGGCGCCATCGCCGAGGAAATCGCCACCCGCGGCAGCGCCGTGCGGGAATCGATCGAGACCGCCGGCGCGGCCCTTATCGAGAGCGTCACGACGCGCGGCACCGAGCTGCGCAACGAATTCTCCGCGACCGGCACCGGCCTCGTATCCGAGATCATCCTGCGCGGAACGGAAGCGCGCGACGGCATCACGTCCGCGACCCGCAGCGTGCTGGACGAGCTCACGGCCCGGACGGGCGAGTTCCGCGACCATGTGGACGGCGCGGGCTGGAGCATCGTGGAGCGCATTTCCGGCGAAGGCCGGAAGGCGCGCGAGGACATCGAGGGCGCGACCTCCGACATCCTGGAGGCCATCGTCGAGCGCGGCGGGCGGCTGCGGGACGAACTGGCGACGACCGGCACCGGCCTCGTCGGCGAGATCGTGCTGCGCGGGAGCCAGGCCCGCACGGAATTCGAGCGCACCGGCATGGGCCTCGTGGAGGCGATCGCCCTCCGGGCGGCCGAGCTGCGCGAGGGCGTGGCCAGCTCCGGAACGGAACTGGTCGGCGAAATCGCGCGCCAGGGCAGCGCGGCGCGTGACGAGCTCGCCAGCGTCGGCTCGAGCGTGGTCCAGGAGCTCCGCCTGCGCAGCGAAGAGGCGAGCCAAGCCATCGGCGATGCCGGCCGCTCCGTCAGCGAGATGATCGTCACCCAGAGCGTCGACGTTCGCGACCAGATCGGCGTCGCGGGCAGCTCCGTCGTCGACGAGCTTCGCGCCCGTGCGGCCGAGGTCGGAACGGAGATCCGGAGCTCCGGCACGCGCGTCGTGGACGACATCGTGTCCAGGACGGACGAGGCCCAGACGCGCCTCGGCGCGGCCGGCGCCGAACTCGCGGGCGCCTTTGCTCGCGCCGGCGACGATCTCCGCGAGCGTCTCGAGGGCGTGGTCCAGGCTGGAACGGCGAACCTCGCCGAGCGCGCCGACGCGCTCGCGGATCGTCTGGAGGCGGCCGGCCGCCAGATCGACGAGACCGTGCGCATCAAGGGCGCAGCCCTGCAGGACAACCTTTCCGGCTTCGAGGAGCGGCTCGGGCATGCGTTCGAGACGCAGGCGCGCGACGCTGCCGGCACGCTCGAAACCGTTATCGACCGCGTTTCGGGCGAGCTCTCGGCCCGGCTCGGGGCCGTCGGCTCCTCGTTCGAGGAGCGCGGACGCGAGATCGCGGACACCCTGGCACGCCAGACCGCTGACTCGAATGCCGCCCTCGCCGGCACCGGCAAGGACGTCGTGCTCGCCATCGCGTCCCAGAGCGCCCGCATCATCGAAGTTCTGTCCAAGACCGGGAAGTCGCTCGCCGAAACCGCCGAGAGCGGCGGTCGGGAGATCGACGCGGCGCTCGGCACCAGGCTGCAGGCCCTGGAGGAGACCATCGTCACGCGCGGCGGCGGCCTGGTCGACCGGCTCTCGCAGGAGGTCGGGACCTTCGCGCAGACCGTCACGGGACGCCTCGAGGAGCTGCATGCCCTCGTCGCGGTCGAGGCAGCCGGTGTGGCAGCCACGATGGGCGACCGCGCCCGCGAAACGCGCGAGTCGCTGGACGTCGGCCTGATGCTGCTGGACGAGCGCGCCACCGC
>JAQGJZ010000103.1 GCA_028290385.1 Enterovirga sp. | reverse complement strand
ATCGCGTCCGCGGCCTCGCCCCCGAGCCGCTCGATGAGCCGCCGCCGGCCGCCTTCCGGCCCGAGCAGCGCGGCATAGAACCCGAAGGGGCCGTGCTCGCGGGCGAGCGCGCGCCAGCGTGCCAGCGCGCGGCAGGCCGCCTCGGCCCGGATGTCGCCCTCGCCCGCCGCCCGCTCCAGCGCGTCCACGAGCGGCTCCGCCTCGCCGCGGTCGGCCGCGATGCGGATGAGATCGTCGTCCGTGAACCCGACCAGCGGCGATTTCAGCACGGCCGCGAGCACGAGGTCGTTGCGCGGCAGCAGCGCTGCCTGGCCGGCCGCCACGAGGTCGTTCACGGCGATGTGCTCGCCGATGTCGAAACGGTCCGCGCCCGCGACCGGCACGCCCGCCGCCTTCAGGGCCCGGATCACGGCAAAAAAGGCCGGGCCGCGGCTGCGCACGAGGATCAGGATCTCGCCCGCCCGCCAGATCCGGCCAGCTGGGTCGCCCGCGCGGGTCCAGCATTGCACGGCCTGAGCGATCCGGCTGGCGACCACGACCGGCGGGGCGCTCCGCTCCGGCTCGTCGACCGGCAGCTCCCACGCGTCCGGGTCATCACCGGCCGGTCCCTTCACCTCCGTCGGCCAGACCTCGACCTGGCCGGGGGCCCTCGGACGGGCGCTCTCGTGCGTCGTCCCGACCGCGGAATCGTCGAAGGACAGACCGCGGAAATGCGACGCCACCCGGAACGTATGGTCGACCGCCTTGAGGATCGCCGGCGCGGACCGGAACGACAGGTCGAGGCGGACGTCCTCGAAGGCCAGCTTCGCGGCCGTGGTCCGCGACATCCAGTGCCGACGGCCCTCCTCGAAGCGCCGCGGATCGGCACCCTGGAAGGAATAGATGGACTGCTTCGGGTCGCCGACCGCGAAAACCGTGCGGGGCTTCTTCGACGGGCGGCCGGAGCCCGCCGTGAACTCCTCGGTGAGGCGACGCAGGATCTGCCACTGGTCCGGGTTCGTGTCCTGCGCCTCGTCCACGAGCACGTGGTCGATGCCGCGATCGAGCTTGTAGAGCACCCAGCCGGCCGACCCGCGCTCGAGCAGCTCGAGCGTCTTGCGGATGAGGTCCGCGAAGTCGAGCGCGCCGAGCCGGCGCTTGGCCGCCTCGGCCTCGGCCCGCACGGCGCCCGCCAGCGTGTAGAGGGCCGCGGTGCGCTCGGCGGTCTCGACAGCCTTCAGCATCTCGTCGAGCGCGAGCAGCCGGTCCTGTTCGCGCACGAGCGCGGCGCAGGCCCCGGGCGCGACCGCCTTGGTGGCAAGCGACTTCTTGGGCCCGCCGTCCTTGGTGAAGAAGACCGACCGATAGGCCGCGAGCCGCTGGTCCGCCGGGAGCGACGAGGCCGCGGCATCGAGCGCCGCCGCCTGGGCCGCGTCGCTCTTGCTGCCCGTCTCGCGCAGTTCCGCAGCCAGCGCCGGCAACTCGGAGGCCGGGATGCCCTCCGCCAACATCGCGCGCTGCACCTGCGCGGCATCGAGACCGGCCGGGATGTCGAGGGCAGCCCGCAAGCCGGAGATCACGACCTCGCGCTCGTCCGGGTCGCTCGGGATGCGCGCGTCCAGCACGGCGCAGTCGATCAACCCCGTGAGCGCCTCGCCCGAACAATGCAGGCTGACGGTTTCGAGGGCCTGCGCCAGCCGGGCGGAGCGCGGGCCGCCGATCGCCGCCTCGGTGAGAACGCGCCCACGCGCCTCGGCCAGGAGCTCGGCCGTCTGCGACTCGTCCAGCACGGCGAAGCGCGCCGGCACGTTCGCCTCGAACGGCACAAGGTGGAGGATGCGCTCGCAGAACGCATGGATGGTCTCGATCTTCAGCCCGCCGGGAGTCTCCACGGCCTTGGCAAACAGGCGGCGTGCGCGGGCGAGGGTCGCCCGGTCCGGACGATGGCCGGTCATCGCCTCGAGGGCGCGCCGCAGCGCCGGCTCGTCCAGCGTCACCCAGCTGCCGAGCCGCTCGAAGACCCGGATCGTCATCTCGGCCGCCGCCGCCTTGGTGAAGGTGAGGCACAGGATGCGGGACGGCTCCGCCCCGTCGAGCAGCAGCCGGATGACGCGGTCCGTCAGAACGCGGGTCTTGCCCGCGCCGGCATTGGCCGAAACCCAGGCCGAGGCACTGGGGTCGGAGGCGCGGCGCTGCCGGTGGATCGTATCCGCCGGGATGACGAGGTCGGCCCTCACGTGTCGCCTCCGGCAGTCTCGGTGCCGGCGGTCGCCGACCATTCCTTCACCCGCGCCAGGTGGTCATAGGGCGCATAGGCGCGGGCATATTGCGCGTAAGGTCGGGACAGGTAGCCCGCCCCCTCGACCGCGTAGCGGTGCACGAGCTTCCGCAGCCCGGCGAGGTGTTCGTCCACGATCGCGGCCATGCTGCGCTCGTCCTTCGGGGGCGGTTTCAGGGCGCGCGAGTCGAGCAGTTCGCGGCCGCCGATCTTCACGTATTCGAGCGCGGGAAGCGCATCCGCGGCAGGCAGCCGCTCGAACCCGCCTTGCATCAGCATCGCGGCTTCCAGCGTCAGCTGCGGCGAGAAGCCGACCGCGACCTCCTTTACGCTCGGGACCTTGCCGGTCTTGAAGTCGATGATGGCGGCCTCGCCGCCCCGGCCGAACTCGATGCGGTCGGCGCGGCCGCGGAGCGTGAAGACGTCGTCCGGTCCGATCGGGACCGTGATGGCGCCGGACTTCTCGACATGGATGGCGGAGAGCCGCGTTCGCCGCTCGCGCTCCCATTCGAGATAGGCCGGCACGAAGCGGACAAAGGCCGGCCACCAGAGCGCGTAGAGCTCAGGATAGGCATCCGCGATGACGTTGAACCGGTCCGCCCCGCGCTGAAGCAGTTCGGCCTCGGCATCGTGCGGCAGGTCCCTCGGGTGCGCCTCGACGAAGCCCCCGACGATATCGTGCAGGATGATGCCGCGCTCGGCCGCGGAGGGCTGGACCGCGATGGCAACGACCGGCTCCAGCCGCAGCACGTGCTTGGCGAAGATGGAGTACGGGTCGCGCACCAGCGTCTCGACCTCGGTCACGCTGAGCCGGCGCGGGAACCGCTCCGGACCAGGTTGCGGGGCCGGCCGGGTGAGCGGCTCCACGGGCCGAGGGGCGTCGAGGCGGTCCGCCAGCTGGCGGAACCGCTCGCCGCGGCGGACCATCTCGCTCCAGAGCGCATCCCCCGCGAAGGCCCGCATGCGCTCCAGGAAACGGGACGGGACCGTCGGCTTGCCCTGCCGCTTCCGGGCACGGGTGATGATCGCATCGCGGACGCCGAGTGCCTGGACGAAATCGTGCGCCGTCTGCCCGATCTTGCGCTCCGGCGGGGTCAGGCCGAGCTTCAGCCGCATCGGCCGGTTCAGAAACGCGTCCGTCTCGGCGACGGGAGGCCAGATCGTCTCGTCGAGGCCGCCCAGCACGACGCGATCCACATCCAGGAGGCGCGCCTCGAGCAGGCCGAGGATGCGGATGCGCCGGTGCGTTCCCCGCACGTCCGGCGCGACGGAGCGGTCGCGCGCCAGGGTGGTGAAGAAGGCCGGGTAATCCGAGAAGCGGCCGAGAATGGAGCGGCCTGAGCTGTCCTCCACCCGCATGGTCGCGAGGTCGTCGAAGAGCGCGTCGAGGCATTCGTGCGCGGGATCGGGCTCGCTTTCGGTCCCGTCGGGCAGGTCCGTGAGGGCCGCCACGGCCTCGGCATGAAGGTCGGCGATCCGGACGAGGTCGACGACGCCGTCCATCTCCTCCTGCCGGAACGGCCCGAAGGCGAGGTGAAGTCGGCGGAGGATCTCCTCGCCGATGTCCCAATCCTCGGGCGAGAGCATCCGGACCGGGATGGGGTCGCGCCGGTTCTTGCCCTCGCGCCGGAGCCGCAGGGCGGCCGCGATGCCGGCGAGCCCGGGCCGGGGGGCCGGGCCGCGCAGCGCGCCGAGTTCAAGGGCAGCCGCCCCCCGTTCGACCTGCTCGCGGGGCAGCCCGAGCGTGACCTGCGGATGCGCCAGGAGCGCCAGCACCTGGACCGGGTGGAAGTCGAGCGCGGCGGCCTCGGCGGCCAGGCGCGCCAACCGACCGGGCGCTGTCTCGGGGAGCGGCATGCCGGCCGAATCCTCGATGACGATGCCCCAGCGGCCGAGCTCCGCCGCCACCCGCTGCGCGAGATTGCGGTCCGGCGTGACCAGGGCCGCGCGCCGCCCGGGATGGGCCAGGGTTTCGCGCAAGGCGACCGCGATGGCCAACGCCTCCTCGCGCTCGTCCGCGGCCTCGACCAGGATCAGGTCATCGGTGCCCTTGCTCGCGATGATGCGGCGCTCGACCTCGGTGATCTCCGCCCAAAAGTCCGTCGTCTCGGCCGGCCGCATGATCTCGGACACGAGGCGCCGGCGCGGCTCGAGCGCCGGATCGCGCGCGCCGAGCTGGCGCACGGCCGCGCGCCCGATCCCGATATGCCCTTCCACCAGGCGGCGCAGGATGTATTGCGGGTGGCCGTGCACGCCGCCGCTCTGCCCGTCGCCGCCGATCGCGCTCCAGCCGCTTTCGTCGAGGTCGAGATCGAGGCCGGGCAGCACCACCGCCCCGCGCGGCAGGCGCGCGATGGTGGCAAGCAGCCGCGCCGTCGTGGGGATCGAACCCGTGGAGCCCGCCGCGATGACCGGGCCCGCGGGCGGCTCCCGTTCGAGCCGAAGCCGCTCCGCCTCGATCACGGCGTTGCGGCGCACCGCCGGATCCATCGCGCCGCGCTCGGCCAGGATACCCGGCCACAGATCGTGCGCGATGCGAACGAAATCGAGCGTGAGCCGGAAGTAATGGGAGTAGTCGACCTCCACCACGTCCTCGAGCGCGGCCCAGTCGACGCTCTCGGTCGCCAGCGCGTCCATGAGGGCTTCGAGGTCGCCCGCGAGCGACACCGCATCGGCCGGGGAGCCCGGGACCATGAAGGGCGCGTCCGGCGCGAGCCGCAGCTCGCTCCGATCCACCCCCTGCGCCCAGGCCTGGACCAGCCGGGTCAGGATCAGCCGGCGTTCGAGCGGCGGGATGGCGGGGTTCAGCTCTGCGGAGGCGGAGGCGCCGCCCGCCCCGCTCTCCTCGTCGGCATCGCCGAGCGGCAC
This sequence comes from Enterovirga sp., assembly GCA_028290385.1. GTDB lineage: Bacteria > Pseudomonadota > Alphaproteobacteria > Rhizobiales > Beijerinckiaceae > Enterovirga. Next base: position 1,414 of record JAQGJZ010000103.1, on the reverse strand, counting down.
GATCCGCGGCAGCACGAGCCCGCGCCCGCGCGACCGCTCGGCCAGCATTCCGGCGAGCGCGCGGCCGGCCCGGCGGGTCGGAAGATAGATCGTCGCCGCGGCGAGTTCCTCGGTCCGCAACGGACCGACGAGTTCGCCTGCGAGCAGCGCATCGACCAGCGTTGCGAGGAACGGCGTCCCGGGCGGGATGGTGAGAACGGTAGGGTCAGCCAAAGGGAATGCCCACGCGCGAGCGGAGCGAATCCGCCCCCTGCATCATGAACAATAGGGGAACATCCCCCCCGGCGAAATAGGCCAGCCGCTAGGCCGTTCAGCCGTCCTCGACGCTCTTGGCGGCCGCCAGCCGTGCCTCGGCCTGCCCGATGGCCTCCGGGGTGCCGACATGAAGCCATTCGCCGTCGAGTGCCACGCCGTAGAGCCGCCCGGCTTCGATCGCGCGGTCGAAGAGGAGGTTCAACGAGAACGCCCCCTCCGGCGTGTTCTCGAACAGGCCTGCCTTCAGGATCGCGGCGCCCGCATAAACGTGCGGCGCGAGCGCCCCGAAGGTGCGGCGCCTGAGCCGGCCGTCCGATGCCATGTCGAAGTCGCCGAGCCCATCATAGCCGAGGCTTTTGCGCGCCGCGAGGAGGAGCAGGATGTCCATGTCCTCGGGGCGCCAGGTCTCGAGAAGGCGCGGCAGGTTCTTGGTCCCGCGCTCGGTCCAGAGCGAATCGGAGTTCAGAACGAGGAATTCGGGGCCGAGCAGCGGCAGGGCGCGCTTGATGCCGCCGCCGGTCTCGAGCAGCGCGTCGCGCTCGTCCGAGATCGTCACGTCGAGATCGGCGAGCCCGGACAGGTGCGCCTCGATCATGTCGGGCAGGTAGTGGACGTTGACCACCACCCGCGTCAGCCCGGCCTCGACCAGCCGGCCCAGCGCATGGTCGATCAAGGCGCGGCCGCCAACCTCCACCAGGGGCTTGGGACGCGTATCGGTGACCGGGCGCATGCGCTTGCCGAGGCCGGCCGCGAGCACCATGGCGGGCATCGGCGGCGCAGGCGGGGGCTCGCCGGCCGGCTCGTGATCGGCGCCCGCCTCCTCGGCCGGGGTCGCGTCGGTTGGCGCGGCGTCAGGCGTGGACAGCCCGGCTTCGGCCGCTTCGTCCGGGAGAGCGCCGGCGGGTCCGGCCGCGTCGGTCTCGGGCTCGGCCTCGAGCGTGTCCGGCTCCTCGGGCGGAAACACGTCTCCGCCGTGATACTGGAACCAGCCCTGGAGCCGCGCGAGCGCCGGATGGGCGACGTTGCGCGCCAGATAGGCGCGGATGCGCGGCAGGTGCGCGAGATATTGCGGCTTGCCGTCACGCTTATCGAGCCGCGCGAAGATGCCGAGGATCTTGGTCGCCCGCTGCGCGCCCATGATCGCGTAGGCGGTCGCGAA
>JAQGJZ010000101.1 GCA_028290385.1 Enterovirga sp. | reverse complement strand
GGATCGGCTCCTACGCCATTCCGGTCGTCTCGACGGGCATCCTCGTCCTGGCCGGCTTTGCCGAACCGAGCTGGTCGCTGGCCCTCGCCTGCGCGCTTATCGCGGCCGGGGCGATCGTCGCCGCGATGCCGGTGTCATGGCGCCGCCGGTAGCACCCGGTGGGTGTAGCGATACGCCGTCGTGAAGCCGAGCGAGGCGTAGAGCGCGGCCGCGACCTCGTTGCTCTCGCGCATCTGGAGATAGGCCTGCGCGGCGCCCTGCTCCCGGCCCCAGGCCATGAGCGAGGTGACGAGCCGGCGCCCGAGGCCGAGCCCGCGCAGGCCCGGCGCCACCACGATGTCGTACAGCCCGACATGGCCGCGCTCCGCGACCGCGAGGCCCCAGGCCGCATCCTCCCCATCGAGCGACAGGGTCGCGAAAGCCGCCGGCTGCCGGATCGCGCCGACGATGCGGCCGAGCCGGTCGGCATTCACCTTCTCGCCGCCATAGGAGGCCGCGGCCGCCGCGACCCAGGCCGGCGTGGCGACACCCCGGACGGCGACGGACGGGTCGGCCAACAGGTCCGAGCCGAGCGGCGCCGTGAGGCAGAGCGACGGATCGAACTCCACGAGGCCCCTCGCGGCGAGCACCTCCTCGCAGCGCCGATCCTCGAGCCCGGTCAGGCGGAAGCAGGGCGCCACGCCGCGCGCCATGAAGGCCCGGAGGATGTGGTCGATCAGCGCCGGATCGACCTGCGCCCCCGGCACCAGCGGCGCCGCCGCATTGGCGCGCTTCGAATAGCCTTCGGCGAAGCGCAGGATCCAGCCGGCGGCGATCTCGATCTCGAAGGACGGCCAGGCATTGACCAGCCGCTCCTCGAGCGCGCGGATGCGCTCCAGGTCAGCCATCGGCTGCAGCCCGGGGCGTCGGCCGCCAGCCGGGGGGCGCCATCTCGAACCCCTCGAAACGGAAGCCGGGCGCGACCGTGCAGCCGACGAGCGTCCAGGCTCCGAGGCTGGTCGCGCTCTGCCACCAGCCGGTCGGCACCGTGATCTGCGGCCGCTGGCCAGCGGCGAGTTCCGGGCCGAGGTGACGCGCTTCGGCGTCATGCCCGTTCGGCGAGACGGTCAGCACCAGCGGCGCGCCGGCATAGAAGTGCCAGGTTTCGGCAGCATCGACGCGGTGCCACTCGGACGTCTCGCCCGCGGCGAGCAGGTAATAGATCGCCGTCGACACCGACCGCCCGTCGATCTCGCGCGGATCGCGAAACGTTTCCCGGAAATGGCCGCCCTCCGGGTGGGGCGCCAAGTCGAGCAGACGAATGACGGCCGCGGCGCTGAGGCCGCCGGCGATCATCAAAAGCGGTTCTTCCACTCGCGCAGGGCGGCGAAGACCTCGTTGGCGGGGGCGCCGGCCTTGTCGACCGAGCGGGCGAGCGCAGGCTCGCCGGCCCGCAGGAACGGGTTGGTTGCCTTCTCCTCGCCGATCGTCGACGGCACCAGAAAGCGGCCCTCCTTGGCGGCCCGCTCCGCTTCCGCGGCACGGCGCTGCACGGCCTCGTTCTCCGGATCGGCCGCGAGCGCGAACTTGGCGTTCGAGAGGACGTAATCGTGCCCCGAATAGACCCGCGTGTCGTCCGGCAGCCCGGCGAAGCGCTCCAGCGAGTGCCACATCTCGTCCATGCTCGATTCCATCACGCGGCCGCAGCCGAGCGTGAAGATCGTGTCACCGGCGAACAGCGCCTTCTCGGCCCCGAACCAATACGCGATGTGGTCGCGGCAATGGCCGGGCGTATCCCACACCTCGGCCGACAGATCGCCCACGACCACGCGGTCTCCCTCGCCCGCACTCTGGTCGGCGCCCGGCACCTCGGAGGCGGATTTCTTCGGGGCGACAACACGGCAGCCGTACCGCGCCTTCAGGCCCGCGATGCCCTGGACGTGGTCGGCATGGCGGTGCGTCACCAAAATATGGCTCAGCTGCCAGCCGCGCTCCTCCAGCGCCCTCACGACCGCCGCCTCCTCGGGGGCGTCGATCGCCGCGCAGGCGCCCGTCGCGGGGTCGTGGACGAGAACTCCGATATTGTCCTGGAGACAGCGGAAGACGTGGATGTCGGCCGGCATCTGATAATCTCGCGTGAACGGCGGATCGGCTATCACGGGCCGCGAAGCGATGGAACCTCGGCCGAAGGCGGGCCGGCGCTCCGTCCGAAGCAGGAGAGCAGGGCAACCTCGGCATGAGCGTCGACGTGACCGATCTGCGCGCCTTCTATGCGGGACCGCTGGGCGCCGTCGCCCGCCGGCTCGTGGTGCGCGCCGTCACGCAGTTCTGGCCGGATCTCCGCGGGCTGACCGTGCTCGGCCTGGGGTATGCGACGCCGTTCCTATCCGAGATCGAGGAAACGGGCGCGCGCCTCGCCTTCATGCCCGCCTGGCAGGGCGTGGTGAACTGGCCCGCCTCGGGCCTGTCCGCATCCGCACTCGTCGACCCGACCATGATGCCGCTCGCGGACGGGTCCGTGGACCGGATGCTCGTGGTGCACGCCCTGGAGACGGTCGACAGCCCGTCCGAACTCCTGAACGAGGCCTGGCGCATCCTGACCCCGGGCGGGCGGCTCGTGCTGGTCTGTCCGAACCGGCGCGGGCTCTGGTCGCGCATGGACACGACGCCCTTCGGGCACGGCCAGCCGTTCAGCCGGCGGCAGCTCCGCCAGCTGATGAGGGCGGCGCTGTTTTCGCCGGAGAGCTGGGCCGAGATCCTGTACGTCCCGCCTCTCCGGAGCCGCCTGCTCCTGTCCAGCGCCACGGCGTGGGAGAAGCTCGGCCGCAGCATGTCCCTGCCCTTTGCGGGTCTTCACGTGGTGGAGGCCACAAAACAGCTTCACCGGCCGATCCCCGTCTACGAGAAGCGGCGCGCGCGGCGCTTTGCTCCCGTGCTGGTCCGGGCACCGGTTCCGACGCCGGGCTGAGCCGGGGCTGTCCGGGCGCAGCGCCGGTGAATTTGCTGCGCAACAAAGTGCACAATTGGCGCACGCGCCTTGCGCCACCGACACCGGGCCGAGTTGGAGCATTTCCAAGTTGCGGTGCAGCACGGTCCGTGGAAAACTCGCCCGCGTCTCGGGAGGGATGGGAGTCGAATGGCCACTGAGAAGGCGCCGACGGTCATCAAGAAATACGCCAACCGTCGACTCTACCACATGGGCACCAGCACCTATGTCACGCTGGAGGATCTCGCCGCGATGGTGCGCGCCGGCGAGGACTTCGTGGTCAACGATGCCAAGACCGGCGAGGACATCACGCGCTCCGTGCTGGCCCAGATCATGTTCGAGCAGGAGAGCAAGGGCGGGCAGCAGAACCTTCTCCCGGCCGCGTTCCTGCGCCAGCTGATCCGCTTCTACGGCGACAGCATGCAGGCGCTGGTGCCGCGCTACCTCGAATTTTCCATGGACCACCTGACGCGCGACCAGCAGAAGCTGCGCGACCAGATGGAAAAGACATTCGGGCCGACCGCCTTCCACGCCATGGAGGATCAGGTGCGGGCCAACATGGCCTTCTTCACCGACGCCATGCGGATGTGGTCGCCCTTCGTGCCCAAGGAGGACGAGCTGGAGAAGCCGCGCGACAAAGAGGCCGGCGGCGGCAGCGAGCTCGATGAACTGAAGAAGCAGATGGCCGACATGCAGAACAAGCTCGAGAGCCTGGCCAAGAAGTAGAGATGAAGCCCCAGTGAGCCGCTACGACCCGCTTCAGGACCACCTGGAGCGCCAAACCACCGACCTCGTCACGATGAGCCTGGGCGAGATCGATGCGCTCGTGAAGCTGCCCGCCGCCGCAAAGCGGCACGATTTCTGGTGGTCGAACGACGACCCGCGCACGACCATTCACGCCCAGTCGCGCGCCTGGCAGCTCGCCGGCTACGACGCCGTGCCGAACCTGCGCGGCAAGCGCGTGACCTTTCGCCGGAAGCCGGAGGCGGACTAACCGCCAGCCGGTCTTACGCGACCTCCGCGACCGGTCCGGCGGACGCCCCGGCCATATGGGGCAGGCCGCACAGGTCGCCCTGGAGGTAGTCCACGCCCCAGCTCGCCAGCAGGCCGGCCGTTTCCTCGTCCTCGACCCATTCGGCCACGATGGCGAGGCCGAGATGATGCGCGAGCTCGATGAGCGTCTGGACGAAAAAGCGATCGCTGGGCGAGCGCGCCAGGTTCTGGATGAAGGCGCCGTCGATCTTGACGATGTCGACCGGGAAGTTGCGCAGGTGCTTGAAGGACGTATGCCCGGCGCCGAAATCGTCGATGGCGAGCCTGACGCCGAGCGCCTTCATGGCCTCCAGCTTGCGGCGGGCCATTTCGGGATCCCGGATCGCGACGGTCTCGGTTACTTCCACGATCAGCCGCGCCGCGATGTCGGACCGGCGGCCGATCTGCGCGGCCAGCGTCGCCAGCCAGTCCGGGCTTTCCAGGGTCAGGGGCGAGATGTTGAGGGACAGGCGCTCCTCGGGGTGCTCGGCCAGATGCGCCGTCACGAGTTCCAGAATGCGCATGTCGACCAGCGGCACGAGGCCGCTGCGCTCCATGGCCGGCACCACGTCGCCCGCGGTGAGCAGACGGCCATCCTGGTCCGTGACGCGCAGGAGCGCCTCGCTGAAGGCGAGCTCGCGCGTGCCGGCGTGCACGATCGGCTGGCGGGCGAACACGATGCGGCGGGCATTGAGAAGGCCGATGACGTCCATCGCGCCTTCCGCGCCGACCGGCCGCTCGGTGGAGCGGAAGATTTCGGGATCGTAATGGACAAAGCTGGCGCCGGTTCGGCGTTTGGCGACCGCAAGGCTCTGCTCGGCACGGCGAAGCAGCAGCGCAGGCTCGAGCGCATGGTCGGGAGCGGTGGCCGCGCCGATCAGCAGGCGCGCCGTCACGGGGCCCTGTGACGTGATGATCGGGACCGCAGAGACCGCCTTTTCCAGGCGATCCGCCGCGATGCGGGCCTGATCGGGCGGGCAGGCCCGCAAGGCGAGCGCGAAGCGGTTGCCGGCATAGCGCGTGGAGCCGTCGCGCCGCCGCATCACGACCCGCATGCGGGACAGGACCTCCTGCACGACCTGATCGGTCCCCTCGAAGCCGAGTTCGTCGTTGAGCCGGGACAGGTTCTCGATCGCCATTACAAAGAGCGTCAGGGGCCGCTTGGACCGGCTGGCCTCGATCACCTCGGGCCCGATCTGCCGCAGAAAGGCCGTGCGCTCGCGCTGGCCCGGCCCCTCATGCGTATGCCAGGGCGCATCGGCCGCGGAAATGCGCAGCATGCCGTGCGCCACGGCCGGACGGCCATCGGCGCCGGCGTACCAGCGCCCGGTATCCTCGACGAGCACGAGACGCTGCGGCGTCGGCCGCAGCGCGTAGCGCGCGCAATAGGAAACCCCGGACCCGTCGTCCGTGAGGCTCGAACCCAGAATGGCTTCGCCCCGCGTCGTGCCGGACCCTGGTTCAACGATGTTGGCGAAGTCGCGCCCGGTCGGGAAGGCGGACAGATCCTTGAGGCCGATGACCTCAGCCGCGTTCGGCGCCCAGGTCAGGCGATCGCCCAGGATGTCCCAGTTGTAGACCGCGACGCCGATGGACGTGAGGATGCCGCGCGGGTCCGGCGGCGCATCGTCCCGGGTTCTCGGCTGGGGAAAGCCCGACATCGCGCGGTCCTGGCGGCCTGCCGGGCGATGCGCGCGCCATCCTGGAACGATTCGGACGGGACGACGGTTCGTTCGGCGTGGAAATGTGCCGAAACGATGCGGTCTGCCCCGTTAACGTCTCGTTAAATCTGGTAGAGCGCTTGCGAGGAAAGGGACAAACGGAGGTATCGTCCCATGACGGATCAGCACGAGGCCCAAACCGTCGACGCATCCGTCCCGCGCTCGCAGGCGCTTGTTGTCGTTCAGGGCAGCAGCAGCCCCGAGCGCCCCGGCGACCGAACGGATGCGGAATTCCTGGCCCAGCTCATCGCCTGCAAGAGGCGGCTGCCGGCCTATCGGCAGGCCCGAAGGGCGAACCCGGACGCGGCAACGCATGCCTATGCGCCCCCGCCCGGCCTGCGGCCAGCCTTGCTGAACCGCCTCGTCTGAACACGGCGCGGGGGCAAGCCCCGCCTCGTCAGCGGCCCCGCAGAGCGCGGCCCCGAAGGAGCCGCGTCAGTCCTTCGACTTGACCGCGAGAACCTGCCGGCCACGATACATGCCGGTCTTCAGGTCGACGTGGTGCGGACGGCGCAGCTCGCCCGAATCCTTGTCTTCGACATAGGTCGGCGCCTTGAGGGCATCCGCCGAGCGGCGCATCCCGCGCTTCATCGGCGACGTCTTTCGCTTCGGAACGGCCACGTTACTATCTCCAAACGCGAACGCTCCCGCGCGGGCGGGAGACGTGCAGCATCTCGTCAAGGTTTGGCGGGCTTATAACGGCGCTCGGGCGCCCTGGCTAGCCCTTATCCGCCAAGGCGAGACATTCGAGCGGCGTTCCCGTGACGCGGGACTGGACGCGCCCCGCGAGCGCCCGCAGCCGGACGGAGGGCCGGCCGGGATTGCGGACCAGCGGGTTCGGCAGGCTCGCGGCGAGGAGCACCGCCTCGCGCCGGGTGAGGTCCCGGGCAGGCTTGCCGAAATGGCGCCGCGCGGCCGCCTCGGCCCCGAAGGTGCCCTCGCCCCATTCGGCGACATTGAGGTAGATCTCGATCATGCGCCGCTTGGACCAAACGAGATCGAGCACGATCGCGAGCGGGATTTCGAGCGCCTTGCGCACGTAGGAGCGCGACGGCCACAGAAACAGATTCTTGGCGACCTGCATCGGGATGGTCGAGGCGCCGCGGCTCGGGCCATCCTCGTCCGAGATCACGTCGTGCAGCGCCCCCCAATCGACGCCACCATGCTGGCAGAAGCGAGCGTCCTCCGAGGCGATCACGGCCGCGGGCAGCTGCCGCGAGATCGATTCGAGCGGGACATAGGTGCGGGCGACGCTCTCGCCGGAGAACCCGCGCGCCAGCTTCAGGGTCGAGACGGGCGGCACGACGCTGTAGGCCAGCGTGAGCGCCAGCACGAGCGCCGGGTTGGCGAGCTGCAGAAGGACCGCGAG
>JAQGJZ010000091.1 GCA_028290385.1 Enterovirga sp. | reverse complement strand
GGTGAAGATCTGCGCGTCGACGATGTTGCCGCCCGCCACCGCACAGGCCCCGGTGACGATGGCGAGCAGCCGCGGGTGATCGGGCGAGAGGACCGTGAGCTCGGTGACGCCCTTGAACTCGTCCGTCTCGACAGCGGTCGCGACGGTCTTGCCGGCCGCCTCCGCGCCGCGCACGAAGCTCGCGTGCTTGAGCTGCCGCTCGGCCGGCGTCTTCATCCAATAGGCCGGGTAGAAGCGCCCGATATAGGCCTCGAACTCCGCGTCGCTCCAATCCGGCACGGCGTGGCGCAACTGCTCCTGCGCGGCACGGGCGCGGGCGGGGCGGATTCGCTCGGAATGCCCACCGCTCAGATACAGCTCGGTCTCGTAATAGAGCGTGCGCAGGAGCTCGCCCTTCCAGCCCGTCCACACGCCGGGCCCGACCGCCTTGATGTCCGCGATGGTCAGCACGAGCAGCAGCTTGAGGCGCTCCATCGTCTGCACGACGGCCCCGAAGGCCTCGATGGTTTTCGGATCCGACAGGTCGCGCCCCTGCGCCGTGAACGACATCAGCAGGTGGTGTTCGACGAGCCAGGCCACGGTGTCGATCTCGCCCGGATCGAGCCCGAGGCGCGGGCCGAGCTGTCGGGCGATGGCCGCGCCGGCGGTCGAGTGATCCTCGCGGCGCCCCTTCGCGATGTCGTGCAGGAACAGGGCGACGAAGAGCGCCCGCCGGTGATGCACCGAGTGGATGATCGTGTTGGCGAGCGGATGCTCGTTCTCCGCCCGCCCGGCATAGATGTCCGACAGGACCCCGATGGAGCGGATCAGGTGCTCGTCCACCGTGTAGTGGTGGTACATGTTGAACTGCATCATCGCGACGACGCGCGCGAAATCCGGGATGAAGCGGCCGAGCACGCCCGCCTCGTTCATCCGGCGCAGCACCACCTCCGGGGCGTTCTGAGAGGTCAGGATCTCCAGAAACAGGCGGTTCGCCTCGGGGTCGCGGCGAACGCGTGGGCCGATCAGGCGGACCGACCGGGAGGCGAGCCGTGTCGCATCCGGATGGATCGGAAGATTGCGGCGATCGGCGAGCCAGAAGAGCCGGACGAGGTTGACCGGATCGCGCTCGAACGCGGCATTGTCGCGGATCGTGATGCGGTCGTTGTCGATGACGAAATCGGCCGATTCCAGCCCGCCGCCGCGGCGCCGCTTGAGCGTCCGCAGCATGCGGTCCAGCACGGGTTTGAGCTTGGCGTGCCGTGCCTCGAGGCCCGCGCAGACGATCGCCGTGAGGTCGCCAACCTCCTTGGCGATCCGGAAATAGGCCTTCATGAAGCGCTCGACCGCCTGCTCGGCGCCGCGGTCCTGGAACCCCATGCGGCCGGCGATGAGCCGCTGGTTCTCGAAGGTGAGCCGTTCCTCGGCGCGCCCGGTCGCGAAATGCAGGTGGCAGCGCACCCGCCAGAGGAAGGCCTCGCAGCGCTTGAACAGCCGCGCCTCCTCGGCCGTGAACAGCCCCACCCCGACCAGATCCTCCGGGTTGGCGATGCCGTAAACGTAGCGGGCGATCCAGGAGAGCGTGTTGAGGTCGCGCAGCCCTCCCTTGCCGTCCTTCACGTTCGGCTCGACCAGGTAGCGGGATTCGCCCGCTCGCCTGACCCGCGTATCGCGCTCCTTCAGCTTGGCTTCCACGAAGGCGGAGGCCGAGCCTTTCACGACGTCCTTGGCGAAGCGGGTCTGCAGTTCCTTGAACAGCCGCTCGTCCCCGAACAGGAACCGCGCCTCCAGCAGCGCCGTGCGGGTGGTCATGTCGGCGCGTGCCTCGCGCACGCATTCGTCGACCGTGCGGGTCGCGTGGCCGACCTTCAGCTTCAGGTCCCAGAGCGCATAGAGCATGTTCTCCAGGATCGCCTGTTCCGGCCCGGCCCCGCCCGGGGGCAGCAGGAACAGCAGGTCGACGTCGGATCCCGGGGCCATGGTGCCGCGGCCATAGCCGCCGGTGGCGACAACCGCGATGGCGCTTCGTTTCGGGCCGAGGCCGGTGCCCATCTCGGCCGCGATGCGCGTGTAGGCGTTGCGCAGCAGGCGATCCATCGCCTCGGACAGGCAGCGCGCGCTGGCGAGCCCGTCGCGCTCCCGCATCAGCCGTCGCTCGGCCCCCGCGTGGTCCGCCTTGAGCTGTTCGCGAAGGTCCGGGACGAGGCGCTCGCGCAGGGCGTTCGCATTGGCAATCCGCGGCTCGGGCCGGGCGCTGGCAATCTGTGCGGACATCGTCGCTCGCGTTGGCGAAGCTCGGTCTACCATCCAACGGCAAAGGCGGCCACCGCGGCGCGCCTGCGACTGTTTGACTTAAAGAACGACCTTGTTCTATATATCGAACATAGGCCCGGCACGGGCCACAGGGAGTGGGCAGCCGTGAATACCACCCGACGCAACCTGCTCAGCCTCGTTGGCGCAGCCTGCCTTGCCACCTCGTCGGCGCTGGCCGCATCCCCGCCCCGCGAGATACGGATTGACTACGCGACCTACAACCCGGTGAGCCTCGTCCTTAAGGAGAAGCGCTTCCTGGAAGACGAGCTGGCGAAGGATAGCATCGGCGTCCGCTGGGTCCAGACGCTCGGCTCGAACAAGGCGCTCGAATTCCTCAATGCCGGCTCGATCGATTTCGGCTCGTCCGCAGGTGCTGCGGCGCTGATCGGCCGGATCAACGGCAATCCGATCAAGTCGATCTACGTGTATTCGCGGCCGGAATGGACCGCTCTCGTGACGCGCAAGGATTCGGGCGTCACGAAGGTCGAGGACCTGAAGGGCAAGCGCGTCGCGGTCACGCGCGGGACCGACCCGCACATCTTCCTGGTGCGCTCGCTCGCCGGGGCCAAGCTGACCGAAAAGGACGTGCGCCTTGTTCTGCTGCAGCATCCGGACGGCCGGACGGCGCTGGAGCGCGGCGACGTCGACGCCTGGGCCGGGCTCGACCCGATCATGGCCGCAGCCGAGATCGACAGCGGCGCCGTGCTGTTCCACCGCGACAAGGCCGCCAACACCTGGGGCATCCTGAACGTGCGCGAGGAATTCGCGAAGGATCACCCCGAGCTCGTGAACCGGGTGCTCGCCGCGTATGAGAAGGCCCGCAAGTGGTCGCTGGACAACCCGGCGGAGCTGCGGCGCATCCTCGGCCAGGCGACCGGCCTCGCGGCGCC
>JAQGJZ010000057.1 GCA_028290385.1 Enterovirga sp. | reverse complement strand
AGGCGCCTGCCGCGCCGGCGATCCATTCGCAGTTCGAGAGCCTGCGCGCCGCCTTCGACACGCGCCCGGCCTGAGCCGCGCGCGTCATCGCCACCAAGCGAGAAACGAAAAAACCCCGGCGCGAGCCGGGGTTTTTGTCGTTCGGACAGTTGGGCCTGAAGCTTACTTCTTGCCGAGCGAGATGCCGCCGAAGCGCGAGTTGAACTTCGAGAGACGACCGCCGCGGTCCATGAGCTGCTGCGTGCCGCCGGTCCATGCCGGGTGCGTGTTCGGATCGATGTCGAGGTTCAGCGAATCGCCGGCCTTGCCCATCGTCGAGCGGGTGTGGAATTCCGTCCCGTTCGTCATCACGACGCGGATGAAGTGATAATCGGGATGGACCGTCGGGCCCTTATCCCGCTTCTCGATCTTGACGGACTTCGAATTGTTCTGGGCTGCGTTCTCAGCCATCTGACACGCTCCTCGATACAGCGCCGGAGCGCCCGCGCGACCGGCCCGCGGCGACAACCGACCATATTCATGTTTCGGATCGGCGCGCTATAACCCAGAGAGGCAGTCTAAACAAGCGACGCCGCTCGGCGGCGCCGGTAATCGCGCATTGTGATCGGGTCGGCATGGCGGGGATGAGGCGATCAAGGCGGGGCGGGCCGATCTCCCGGGAAGGCTCAGGGCCGCGGCCGTCCCTTGGATCCCTGAAGCCACTGGTGCCGTTCGCGCTACGCTACAAGGGCCGGATCGCGGCGGCGCTGGTGGCCCTGACGGTCGCTTCGGCGGCGACGCTCGCGTTGCCGGTCGCGGCCCGCCGCGTGATCGACCACGGTTTCTCCGACCATAACGGCGGCCTGGTCGACGCCTATTTCGGCGTGATGATCGCCGTGGTCGCGGCCATCGCGCTCGCGAGCGCCGCGCGCTTCTACACGGTGGTGACCCTCGGGGAGCGCATCGTCGCCGATCTCCGCGCTGCCGTGTTCCGCCACCTGACCGAGCTCGACCCGGCCTTCTTCGACCGGTCGAAGTCGGGCGAGATCGTGTCCCGGCTCACGGCCGACGCGACGCAGGTGAAATCCGCGTTCGGTGTCTCCGTCTCCATGGCGCTCCGCAACGCGCTGCTGTTCCTCGGCGCGCTGGGCATGATGGTGATCACCAGCCCGAAGCTGTCCGGGCTCGTGATCGCCGCGATCCCCCTGGTCGTGCTGCCGCTCGTGTTCTCCGGCCGCGCGGTGCAGCGGCGCTCGCGCGCTGCCCAGGATCGGCTGGCCGATGCGTCGGCCTATGCTGCGGAAGCGGTCGGAGCGGTCCGGACCATGCAGGCCTTCGGCATGGAGCGCGCGACGGCCCAACGCTTCGCGGACGCGGCCGAAGAGGCCTATGACGCGGCCCGGGCCTCGAGCGCCGCGCGAGCCTTGCTCACCGGTGCGGTGATTTTTCTCATCTCGGCGTCCATCGTCGGCATCCTCTGGTGGGGTGCGCAGGACGTGCTCGCCGGTGGCATGACCTCGGGCCGCCTCTCGCAATTCGTACTCTATGCGGTGTTCGCGGCGAGCGCGCTCGGCCAGCTCTCGGAGGTCTATGGCGAGCTCTCGGCCGCGGCGGGTGCGGCGGAGCGCCTGGGCGAGATTTTGGCCTCCAAGCCCGCCATCACGGCTCCGGAATCGCCGCTGCCGCTGCCCGGCCGCGAGGCCGGCACGATCGCGCTCGAGACCGTGCGCTTCTCCTATCCGACGCGGGATACGCAATCGCTCGAGGGTGTGACGTTTCGAGTCGAGGCGGGCGAGCGGGTGGCGCTTGTCGGCCCGTCCGGCGCCGGCAAGTCGACCGTGTTCCAGCTCCTGCTCCGCTTCTACGATCCGCAGGCGGGGCGGGTGCTGATCGATGGGCGCGACCTGCGCGAAATCGATCCGGCCGAGCTGCGCCGGCGCATCGCGCTCGTGCCGCAGGACCCGGTCATCTTCATGGGAACGGTGGCCGAGAACATCCGCTACGGCAGGCCGGACGCGAGCGAGGCCGAGCTCCGCAGGGCGGCAGCCCTCGCCTCGGCATCCGAGTTCATCGAGGCTCTGCCGGAGGGCTACGGCACCCAGCTCGGGGAGCGCGGGGTGACGTTGTCGGGCGGGCAGCGCCAGCGCATCGCCATTGCGCGCGCCATCCTGAAGGACGCCCCGATCCTGCTGCTCGACGAGGCGACGTCGGCGCTGGACGCGGAAAGCGAGCACGCCGTGCAGGAGGCACTGGACCGGCTGATGCGCGACAGGACGACGCTCGTCATCGCGCACCGGCTCGCGACCGTGCGCGGCGCCGACCGTATTCTGGTGATGGAGGGCGGGCGCATCGTCGAGCAGGGCTCGCACGAGCGGCTGGTGCGGCAGGGCGGCCTTTATTCAAGGCTCGCCGCCCTGCAGTTCGATGCGGAGCCGCTTCGCAGCGAAGCGGCCGAGTAGGAGCAGAGGTTACGCGGCGCTCTTCGCCGCGATGCCCTTCTCGGCGAAGAGCTGCTGCAGCTCGCCCGCCTGGAACATCTCGCGGGCGATGTCGCAGCCGCCGACGAACTCGCCCTTCACGTAGAGCTGCGGGATCGTCGGCCAGTTCGAATAGGCCTTGATGCCGTCGCGCAGCGCCGGGTCCTCGAGCACGTTGATGCCCTTATACGGCACGCCGAGGTAGTTCAGGATCTGCACGACCTGGCCCGAGAACCCGCATTGCGGGAATTGCGGCGTGCCCTTCAGGAAAAGGACGACGTCGTTCGACTTCACCTCTGAATCGATCTGGCTGTGTGCGTCGGTCAAAGCGTGTCTCCGGAATCTCGTATCGGGATGTCTCTCAATCTACGGCGTCCATCCTCATACTGGAAGGCTGGGTCGGGTAGATCGTCGGGCGTGAAGGGGCTGGCCTCCATGATGCGGGGCGGCACGCCCGGGCCGCAGGCGCCTTGCGCGGTGGTGTGCGCAGCGGCGTCGACCGAGTGCGACGTCGCGCCTCCCCGCTCGCTGTGCCCCACGCTCTCGATCTGCTGGATCACGGCGCTCCAGTCGGCATCGTTGGTGATACCGGCTTCGGCGAGGCGCCGCAGTTCCGCCGCCTGCCGGTCGGCCCAGGCGACGATGTCGGTCTCGTGGAGCGAGCTGTCGGTCATGGCGCCTCCCCGGTGAATGTCGGGCCGGATGCCGCCTTGCGCAAGACGCCGCGGCGCTGACAGCCCCTGGCAGGGTTGCTAAGCCTGGGCCGTCATCAGGGACCTGCCTTGCGCTACTATATCGGGCTCGCCACCACCTTTCACGATCCCGCCCTCGCCATCGTGGCGCCGGACGGCGAGGTGCTGTTCGCCGAGGCGGCTGAGCGCTTCCTGCAATACAAGCGCGCTCCGAATTGCGAGCCCGATCCGGCCATGCGGATGGGCTCCCTCCTGCGCAGGTGGATCCCGGAGAACGCCGAGATCGTGCTCGCGACCTCGTGGAGCGAGGAGTTCTCGTCCTTTCTCGATGGATCCGCGCGCTCCGGCGCGTTCGATCTGCCTGCCCTTGCGGCGCTCTCGCCCGAGCTGAACCGGTCCTTCGTGCCGGAGCGGTCGGAGCGGGCGCTCATCGCCTCGCTGCAGCTCCAGCAGCGCCGTGCTGGGCTGGGCACGCTGCTTGGCCTCGACCGGGCCGGGGGCGGCCGGCGCTTCGCCGGCATTCGCCGCTACGCACACCATCTCACGCACGCGACCTATGCCTGCGGCTCGAGCCCCTTCGATGAGGCCGCCTGCCTCGTTGTCGACGGCATGGGAGAAACGGGAGCCGCGGCGCTCTTCGCTTATGAGGGCGGGCGCCTCCGGGAGCTGAAACGGCATCGCGGCCGCGGCTCGGTGGGCTTCTTCTTCGGGCTCGTGACCGATCTCGCGGGCTTCGACCAGGCGGCGGGGGAGGAGTGGAAGATCATGGGCCTTGCGCCCTATGGCCGCTCAGACCCGGAGCTGATGGCGCTTCTGCGCCGGCTGTACCGGATCGAGGGCACCCGGCTCACATTCGCGGACGGGGACACGATCCGGGCGGTCGCGGCCGAACTCCTGGCGCGCCGTCCGGCCGACGCGGGCACAGTCGGGTGGGCCGATCTGTCCCGCTGCGGCCAGGACGCCTTTGAGGAGCTGATGGGGGCGTATGTGGCCGAGGTGCGGGCACTGTCCGGATCGGAGAACCTCGTCCTCGGGGGCGGGTGCGCGCTGAACTCGTCCTTCAACGGCAAGATCGTCGGCCGGCACGGTTTTGCGCAGCTCCACGTCCCGTCGGCGCCGGCGGATGACGGCAATGCGATCGGGGCCGCCTGGCTCGCCTTGGCCGAGGATGATCCTGCCTGGCGCCCACGCCGCGGGCCCGCGACGCCCTATCTGGGCTCCGCCGTCTCGACCGAGCCGCTCGAGCGCATGACGGCCTGGGAGCCGCGCCTCCGCAAGCTGGGCCACGAGGGCGCCATCGTGGCCGCGGCCGACATCCTGGCCGAAGGTAAGCTGGTGGGCTGGGTGCAGGGTCGGGCCGAGTTCGGCCCGCGCGCGCTCGGCAACCGCTCGATCCTGGCCGATCCCCGCCCCGCGGACGCCAAGGATCTGCTGAACGCCAAAGTGAAATACCGCGAGGCGTTTCGGCCGTTTGCGCCTTCCATCCTGGCCGAGCACGGGCCTGACTGGTTCGAGGGCTACCAGGACAGCCCCTACATGGAGCGGACGCTTCGCTGGCGCGAGGAGGGCCGTCACCGCGTGCCGGCGGTCGTGCACGAGGACGGCACGGGTCGGCTGCAATCCGTCACCGCGGAGCGCAATCCGCTCTACGCCGCCCTGATCGGCGCCTTCGCGGCGCGGACCGGGGTGCCGATCCTGCTGAACACGAGCTTCAACGTGATGGGAAAGCCGATCCTCCACACGGCGGAGGACGCGATCCTGATGTTCTACACGACCGGGCTCGACGCGATCGTGGTCGAGGATTGGCTGCTCACCAAGGACGGGTGCTGACCTACTCCGCGGGGGCGGCCGTCGTCAGGGCAAGGGCGTGCAAAACGCCGCCCATGTTCCCCTGCAGGGCCCCATAGACCATCTGGTGCTGCTGCACGCGGCTCTTGCCGCGGAACGCCGCCGACGTAACGGTCGCGGCGTAGTGGTTGCCGTCCCCGGCGAGGTCCGTGATCTGGACCGTCGCGTCAGGCAGCGCTTCCTTGATCATGCGCTCGATATCGGCCGCATCCATGGCCATGGGCTTAAGCTCCTTGTGGTCGTTACGCGGCGAGTTCGAGTTCGGCCGCGGGGCCGGCCATGTAGTCCGGCAGCCAGGATTCGTGCGCCTGCTTGAGCTCCGCGATCGCGATCGGCTCGTCGGCGCCCAGCGTCACGACGTCTCCGCCGGTCACGCCGAGGTACCAGGTCGGGATGCCGAGGGCGTTCGCCTCCTGGCGGATCTGGTGGAGTTCCACGGTCGGGATCGTGATGACGTAGCGCGCCTGGTCCTCCCCGAACAGGAAGGCATGGACGGGGATCGTCGAGGGTAGATCACGCGGCTGGACCGCGATGCCGATCCCCATTCCCATGGCCATCTCGGCAAGCCCGACCGCGAGGCCCCCGTCGGACAGGTCGTGGACCGTATCGGTCCGCCCGGCCCGGATCAGCCCGCGCACGAAGTCGCCCACCCGGCGCTCCGCCGCAAGGTCGACCGGCGGGGGCGCACCCTCCTCGCGGCCGCAGATGTCGCGCAAATAAACGGACTGGCCGAGCCAGCCTTCCGTCGCGCCGAGCAGGAGCACGGCGTCGCCCGGGCGCTTGAAGGCGATCGAGGCGCGCACGGCCACGTCGTCCACCAGCCCGACCCCGCCGATCGTGGGGGTGGGCAGGATGCCGGTGCCGTTGGTCTCGTTGTAGAGCGAGACGTTGCCCGACACGATCGGGAAGTCGAGTGCGCGCGCCGCCTCGCCGATGCCGCGAATGCAGCCGACGAACTGGCCCATATATTCGGGCCGCTCGGGATTGCCGAAATTGAGGTTGTCGGTCAGCGCGAGCGGCAGGCCGCCGACCGCCGTGATGTTGCGCCACGCTTCCGCGACCGCCTGGCGGCCGCCTTCGACCGGATCCGCCTCGCAATAGCGCGGGGTCACGTCGGTGGTGAGTGCCAGGCCCTTGGGCCCGTCCTCGACGCGCACGACGGCCGCGTCCCCGCCCGGCCCGCCGACCGTGTTGCCGAGGATCAGGCTGTCATACTGCTCCCAAACCCAGCGCTTCGAGCAGAGGTCGGGCGAGCCGATCAACCGCAGCAGCGCCTCGCGGTCCGCGACGGGCGCGTCGACGCTCTCGGGCGGGATCACGGGCTGGTAGGTGTTGGCGAGGTGCGGCCGATCGTAGACGGGAGCCTCGTCGCCGAGCTCCTTGATCGGCAGGTCGGCCACGACCTCGCCCCCGTGCTTCACCACGAAGCGCAGCGTGTCCGTCGTGTGCCCGATAACCGCGAAGTCCAGCCCCCATTTCCGGAAGATGGCCTCGGCGACGTCCTCCATGCCCGGCTTCAGCACCATGAGCATGCGCTCCTGGCTCTCGGACAGCATCATCTCGTAGGCCGTCATGCCGGTCTCGCGGATCGGCACGTGGTCCAGATCGAGTTCGACGCCGAGATTGCCCTTGGCCCCCATCTCGACGGCCGAGCAGGTGAGACCCGCCGCGCCCATGTCCTGAATCGCGATGACCGAGCCCGACTGCATCAATTCGAGACAGGCTTCCAGAAGCAGCTTTTCGGCGAAAGGATCGCCGACCTGGACGGTCGGGCGCTTCTCCTCTGACGATTCGTCGAAGGCGGCCGATGCCATGGTGGCGCCGTGGATCCCGTCGCGTCCCGTCTTGGAGCCGAGATACACGATTGGATTTCCGACCCCGGTCGCGGCCGCATAGAAGATGGCATCCGTCCGGGCGAGGCCGACCGCCATCGCGTTGACCAGGATGTTGCCGTCGTAGCGGGGGTGGAAGCCGACTGAGCCGCCGACGGTCGGCACGCCGAAGGAATTGCCGTAGCCGCCGATGCCGGCCACCACGCCGGCCACGAGGTGGCGCGTCCGCGGGTTGTCGGGCGAGCCGAAACGGAGCGCGTTCAGGGCCGCAATCGGCCGCGCACCCATGGTGAAGACGTCGCGCAAAATCCCACCGACGCCCGTCGCGGCGCCCTGATAGGGCTCGATGAAGGAGGGGTGGTTGTGGCTCTCCATCTTGAAGACGCAAGCCTGGCCGTCGCCGATGTCGATGACGCCGGCATTCTCGCCCGGCCCCTGGATCACCCAAGGCGCCGAGGTCGGCAGCGTGCGCAGGTGGAGGCGCGAGGACTTGTAGGAGCAGTGCTCGTTCCACATCGCCGAAACGATGCCGAGCTCGACGATGCTCGGCTCGCGCCCGATGAGATCGCAGAACCGCTTGTACTCGCCTTCGGTCAGCCCGTGCTCGCGCACGAGCTCCGGCGTGATCCGCACATCCTTGGAAGCCATGAATACCCGTCTGGACTTGTTGCCCGGCGATTAAGGCCTGGAGCCCCGGCTGGCAACGCAGCCGCTGGTCGCTCCTTGCCGGGCCCCAAGCGCCAACCGTGCCGAAACGGCACAGAATGGGTTGGCACGCGCCTCGCTCAATCGCTCTCACAGGCGGACGAAGAGCCGGGGAGGCGACAATGCAGGTGCTGCGGCGTTTCAAGGCGGATCAACGGGGCGCGACCGCGATGCTGTTCGGCTTCGCCGCGCTGCCCCTCATCGGCCTCGCAGGTGCGGCGGTCGATTACAGCCGCGCGTCGAGCTTTCAAAGCCGCATGCAACTGGCGGTGGACGCGACCGCGCTGGCGATCGTCCGCGCCCCGTCGGGCACGGATGTGCGGGCCCTCCAGGTCAAGGGCGAGCAGTATCTGGCGAACACGCTTCGGTCCGACCCCACCGCCGTTCTCACATCGACCACGGTGACCCGCGAAGGCAGCGTCGTGAAGGTCGCGGCCGCGGCCACGATGGAGACCTCGCTCATGAAGGTCGTCGGCATCAGGACGATGCCGATCAGCGCCTCGTCGCAGGCGACCTGGGGGGCGAGCCAGACCAAGATCGAAGTGGCGCTCGTGCTCGACAACACCGGGTCGATGAACGACA
>JAQGJZ010000048.1 GCA_028290385.1 Enterovirga sp. | reverse complement strand
CGCTCGCCGCCGAGATGCCGCGCGACCATCTTGGTCATGATCGCCTGGTTGTAGATCTGGTTGGCGATGTTCGGCGGGGCCGGCGCGGCCGCGATCGAGAGCGTCTGGTGGTTGTGCGGGTTGGGGTAGTGGTAGAGCGTGCCCTTCGGCGGCTCGGCCTCGGCCCAGGTCTTCAGCGTGGTCAGCTTCTCGTAGGCGGGCAGGTCGTAGCCGCCCGACACCTCGACCATCCGGGCGATGGCCTCGTGGGTCGAGAGCGCGACCAGCAGGCTCTTGGCCGCGCTCTTGTTGCGCGAAAACGACCAGATGCCCCAGAGATAGGGCAGGTAGGGCGCGAAGCGGCCGCGCGGCCCGGCCGGCATGCCGTGCGTCCAGCATTGCTTGGCGATGTCCGGCGCGTCGCGCTTCGCCACCGCCCAGGCGCTCGGCGGGTTGCAGATCAGCGCGCCACGGCCGGACACGAGCCACTTGTTGTTGGACGCGTCGTCCCAGGCCGGCGCGTCCGGCGGCAGCACGGCGGCGAGCTTGCGCAGGTATTCCATCGCGACCCGGACGTTGTCCGACTTCACGGTGATCTTGCCGTCCTTGTCGACGAGCTCGGCCCCGAAGGACTGGAAGAAGGCGCCGATCGTGTCCGTCGAGTCGGTGGTCTGGCCGAGCCCGATGCCGAACGGCACGCCCGCCTTGTGGCAGGCTTCGGCCGCTTTCAGGAACGTCTCCATGTTCCAGTTGTCGGCCTTGGGCGCCTCGCCCGCCGGATACATGGCCACGACGTCGATCCCGGCATGCTGCTTCATCAGGTCGATGCGCGAGCAGGGGCCCTTGATCTGGCTGCCCGGGGTGGAGGGCACGGCCATCCAGCGGCCCTTCACCTTGGCGAGGTAATCCACCGTGCCGTTGACGTTGCCGTTCTGCTTGATCAGCTCCGGCATGATGTCGTCGACGGGTTCGAGCTGGTTGACGTGCTCGTGCACGTACCAGGTCGGGAACGCGAAGATGTCGTGGCCGGATTTGGCCTGCGCCTCGGCCGCGATGGTCAGCAGGTTCTTGTTGCCCTGCGAGGTGACGAAGTCGATCTTCAGATCGACCTTCTCCTTCTCGGCCCAGGCGCGGGCGATCTCCTCGGTGGCCTTGTTGCCGCCCGGCACCCAATGGTCCCAGAAGGCCACCGACAGGCTGCCCGCCGCGTGGGCGCTGCGCACAAAGGGGGCGCCCACGAAGGCTGCCGTTGCGACGCCTGTCTCAAGAAACCGTCGCCGGGTGACATCGCCACTGGCCATGCTGCTCCTCCCGTCCCGCTCTGGTTACCGGGGCCGTTCTTCGCGGCCCTCCGGGCTGATCTTGGGACGTCATGCGATGACATGCAACAAAGTCGCGCGGGAGATGAAACAGCAATGCTGTCCTATGCTGCGAGGCAGCGAATAGAGCAGGAATTCTGGCCCCGATCTCAATCGGGTATGCGGATATCTGCGCGGAAGCTAGTCTCGACATCGAATTCGGAAACAGCATGAGGCCGGAGGGCGCCATGGCTGCGCGTGAGGGCGAGTTCACCTGGTACGAGCTGATGACGACCGACGTCTCGGCTGCCGGGCGCTTCTATGCCGAGGTGGTCGGCTGGGAGATCCAGGACGTCTCGCGGCCTGGCCTGCCCTATCTGCGCTTCAACGCCTCGGGCACGCCGGCCTGCGGCCTCATGGCCGCATCCGGCATCCCGCCCGGATTCCTGGGCTATGTCGCGACCGACGACGTCGCCGCGATGACCGAAAAGGCGAGGGCGCTCGGGGCCACCATCCACAAGGAGCCGACGGAGATGTCCGGCATCGGCAGCTTCGCCGTTCTCGGTGATCCCCAGGGCGCGGCCTTCGGCCTGCACCAATGGGCCGACCCCGATACCGCGCCGGCCCCGGCCCTGATGAGTCCCGGACGGATGAGCTGGCACGAGCTCATGACGACGGATTGGCAGGGTGCCTTCGCCTTCTACGGCGAGCTGTTCGGCTGGCAGAAGTCGGATGCGATCGACATGGGGCCCATGGGCACCTACCAGCTCTTCACCGGTCCGGGCGGCGGAAACGCGATCGGCGGCCTGTTCAACAAGCCGCCCCAGGTGCCCGGGACCTTCTGGCTCTACTATGTCGGCGTCCCGGCGATCGACCCCGCGATCGAGCGGATCCGGACCGCGGGCGGCCAGATCGTCAACGGCCCGATGGAGGTTCCCGGCGGCGCCTGGATCGTGCAGGGGCTCGACGGCCAGGGCGCGATGTTCGCCCTGGTCGGCATGCGGAACTAGCGCTCGTGCCGCTCGCGCGAATCGGCCGGCGCATCCTCGCGCCGCTCGGTGAGGCCGTAATCGCGCAGCACCGAGGTGACGCGTAGGCGATAGCCGGCGAACACGCCGCCCCGTCCGGCCTCCTGCGCCATGCGGTGCTCCTCCGTGTTCCGCCAGGCTTTGACGGCCTCCTCGTCACGGAAGATGGAGAGCGACAGGATCTTGCCCGGATTGACGAGGCTCTGGAACCGCTCGACCGAGATGAAGCCGTCGATCTCCTCCAGCCGCGGCCGGATGCTGGCCGCGATCTCGAGATATTCCTCGCGCCGGCCCTCCGCCGGCTCGACTTCGAAGATGACCGCGATCATGGCGCCACCTGCCCGGCAGGCGCGCCCGAGACGAGACGCAGGAACATCCGATCCTCCCTCACCATGAAGCGTTTGCGCTTCTGATTTATGCCGAGTGCGTGCCCGATCGGGCCCGTTGTCGACGCTGCCCGGTATGCCCCAGCGGCGGCGAGGCTGTCGAGATCATACAGCCGGGGCGGTGCCGGCTGCCTGAACGCGTTGGCTTTGCCTTCCGGGCCCGGCTGGCCGAGATATCGCTCCGGCCAGGGGCCCCTCAGCAGGAAAAACGCCATGTTTTGCGGCCTGTCAGCCTTTCCGATCACGCCGATGGATGCGGGCGGTCGCGTGCTGGCCGATGATCTCGCCCGGCTGCTGGAGCGCCTCGTCGCCGCAAAGGTCGACTCGGTCGGGCTGCTCGGCAGCACCGGCTCCTACATGTTTCTGTCGCGCGCCGAGCGGCGCCGGGCCGTGCAGGTGGCCGCGGAGGTGCTGAACGGGCGCGTCCCGCTGGTCGTCAGCGTGGGCGCGATGCGGACGGACGAGGCGCAGGCGCTCGCGCGCGACGCCGAGGCGGCCGGCGCAAACGGGCTGCTGCTCGCGCCCGTGTCCTACACGCCGCTGAGCGACGACGAGGTGTTTGGCCATTTCGAAGCGGTGGCCGGCGCGACCGGCCTGCCGCTCTGCATCTACAACAATCCCGCGACCACCCATTTCACGGTTTCGAACGCGCTGGTCGCCCGGCTCGCCGGCCTCCCGAACGTGGCGGCCGTGAAGAACACCGGCCTGCCCGCCCCCGACATGCCCGCCGCGCACGCGGCCCTGCGTGCCCTCGTGCCGGCCGAGTTCGCGGTCGGGTATAGCGGCGATTGGCATGCGGGCGGGGCGATGCTGGCCGGCGGCGCCGCCTGGTACAGCGTGATCGGCGGCCTTCTGCCCGAGCCGGCCCTGGCGCTGACCCGCGCCGCCCAGGCCGGCGATGCCGCCGAAGTCGCGCGGATCAACGCGCGATTCGAGCCGCTCTGGGCGATCTTCCGCGAACTCTCCAGCTACCGCGTCGTCCATGCCGGCGCGAAGGCGCTGGGCCTGACCCGGGCCGACCCGCCGCTGCCGATCCTGCCGCTCTCCGCCGCCGCCGCGGCCCGCGCCGCCGCGGCGATCGAGGCCGCCCAGGCGATCTGAGGCGGCGCCGCGGAATCCTTGCGTCGGGGCGGCTCACGGCGCATCTGGCCGGCACGCCACCAGGAGCCCTCCATGCGCGCCGTCGGTTATCAGCACTCCAAGCCCATCGCGGACGAGACCTCGCTCGTCGACATCGAGCTGCCGGATCCGACACCCTCCGGCCGCGACCTCTTGGTCGAGGTGCGGGCCGTCTCCGTGAACCCGGTCGACACCAAGGTGCGGATGCGCGGCGGCGCCGAGCCGGGCCAGTGGAAGGTGCTGGGCTGGGACGCGGTCGGCACGGTCCGGGCGGTCGGGCCGGAGGCGAGCCTGTTCAAGCCCGGCGACGAGGTCTTCTATGCCGGCGCGATCAACCGGCCCGGCAGCAATTCCGAGCTGCACCTCGTCGACGAGCGCATCGTCGGCAAGAAACCCGCCTCGCTCGGCTGGGCGGAAGCCGCGGCGCTGCCGCTCACCGCGATCACGGCCTGGGAGATGCTGTTCGACCGGCTCGACGTGCGGCGGCCCGTGCCGGGCGCCGCGGAGGCCGTCCTGATCATCGGCGGGGCAGGGGGCGTCGGCTCCATCGCGGTGCAGCTCGTCCGCCAGCTCACCGACCTCACCGTGATCGGGACGGCCTCCCGGCCGGAAACCCGTGCTTGGGTGCAAGGGCTTGGCGCGCACCATGTGGTCGACCACGCAAAGCCGCGCGCGGCCGAGATCGAGGCGCTCGGCCTCGGCGCGGTGCCCTTCGTGTTCTCGACCACGCAGACCGACAAGCACCTGGCCGAGATCGGCAAGCTGATCGCCCCGCAGGGCCGGTTCGGCCTGATCGACGATCCCGGGCCGCTGGACATCTCCCTGTTCAAGCAGAAGAGCGTCTCGACGCATTGGGAGTTCATGTACACGCGGCCGGTCTTTGCCACGGCCGACATGGGCGAGCAGGGCAAGCTGCTGAACGAGGTTGCGCGCCTGATCGATGCCGGCACGCTGAAGACCACGCTCGGCGAGCGCTTCGGGCCGATCAACGCCGCCAATCTCCGCCGCGCCCACGCGCTGATCGAAAGCGGCAAGGCCAAGGGCAAGATCGTGCTGGAGGGGTTTGGCGGCTGAGCGAGAGGCACAGGGGGCCGCCCCCCGGGGGCGCTTGCGGCCGAGCGTTTGGTGTCGCCAAGCTGCCGGATGCTCTAAGCGCAGCAGGCATGAGCGAT
>JAQGJZ010000046.1 GCA_028290385.1 Enterovirga sp. | reverse complement strand
CGGTCGGGAAGCCGACGGAGCTGCACCTCTCGTTCCCGATTCTGACCTTCGCCTTCACCAAGTACCCGAACACCTGCCGGTCCTTCATCGCCTTCATGCTCGAGGCGAGGAACTTCAATCCCTGGATCGAGGCGGCACAGGGCTACCTGTCCCACTTCCTGGCCGAGTACGACCAGAACCCGGTCTGGACCGCGGACCCGAAGACGACCGCCTACCGCGACGTCTCCAAGCGGACCCTGACTCCCGCGGGGATCGGGACGCTCGGCGAGAAGGCGGCGGCCGCGGTCGCCGACTTCATCGTGGTGGACATGTTCGCGAACTACGTCACGGGCCGTCAGGACCTGAAGAGCTCCATCGCGGGGGCCGAGCGGCAGGCGCGACGCATCTACCGCTGAGCTGAAGGCCTCGTCCGAGCCGGGATCTCCCCCGGTCCGGATGCTCAGGAACCGTCACATGGCCAACGTCGCAGTGAAGATGGCGGTCAGCCCGCCCGGGACGCGTCGCTCCGTCTCGACCTGGCAGCGTGTCTCGGTCAGCAAGCCGTGGCTCGCCGTTTGGTTCATGCTGCCCACAGCCCTGATCCTTGGGCTGTTTCTGGCCTTTCCGCTGGTCAAAGGGATCTGGCTGTCCTTCACGGACACGCGGATCGGCAGGCCGGGCGCTTTCGTCGGGCTGGAAAACTACCTGTGGCTCTGGGACGACAGCGTCTTCTGGCTCTCGGTCTTCAACACCCTGCTCTACACGGGGGTGGCCTCCGTCGTGAAATTCGCGATCGGGCTCTATCTGGCCCTGCTTCTCAACAAGCACATCCCGTTCAAGTCGCTGATCCGGTCGATCGTCCTGATCCCGTTCGTGGTCCCGACGGTGCTGTCCGCCATCGCGTTCTGGTGGATCTTCGACAGCCAGTTCTCGATCATCTCCTGGTCGCTGCGCCAGATGGGCCTGATCGAGCAGAACATCAATTTCCTGGGTGATGCCAACTGGGCGCGGGCCTGCGTGATCTTCGCCAATATCTGGCGCGGCATCCCGTTCATCGCGATCACGCTCCTGGCGGGACTACAGACGGTGTCGCCCTCGCTCTACGAGGCCGCGACGATCGACGGCGCGACGCCCTGGCAGATCTTCACGCGCATCACGCTGCCCCTGCTGACGCCGATCATCGCGGTCGTGATGACCTTTTCGGTCTTGTTCACCTTCACGGACTTCCAGCTGATCTGGGCGATGACCCGCGGCGGCCCCGTGAACGCGACCCACCTCATGGCCACGCTGTCCTACCAGCGCGGCATTCTTTCCAACCAGCTCGGGGAGGGCGCGGCCATTGCGACCGCGATGGTGCCCTTCCTGCTCGGCGCGATCATGATCTCCTGGTTCGGCCTGCAGCGTCGCGCCTGGCAGCACGGGGGCTCGGATTCATGAGCGTCATCGCGTCCGCGACCCAGGGTGGCCGGATCCACGCCGACCACTCGGAGGGCATGGCCTATCTCGAGACGCTGCCCCGCCGCATCGTCACAACCTACATCCCGCTCGGGCTGATCCTGATTGTCCTGCTGTTCCCGTTCTACTGGATGGTGCTGACGGCCATCAAACCGGACGAGCAGCTCATCGACATGCAGCGCTACAACCCGTTCTGGGTTGTCTCGCCCACCCTGAAGCACGTCAACAAGCTGCTGTTCGAGACCCAGTATCCGCGCTGGCTCTGGAACACGATGTACGTGTCGGTCGCCGCGACCGCGCTGTCGCTGCTGGCGAGCGTGCTCGCCGCCTATGCGATCGTCCGCATCCGCTACAAGGGCGCGAACTGGATCGGCGGCGCGATCTTCCTCGGCTACCTCGTTCCGCCCTCGATCCTGTTCATCCCGCTGGCCACGATCATCCAGCAATACGGGCTGTTCGACTCGCCGCTTGCCCTCATCCTGGCCTACCCGACGATCCTGATCCCGTTCTCGACCTGGCTCCTGATGGGATACTTCAAGACGATCCCCTACGAGCTGGAGGAATGCGCCCTCATCGACGGTGCGAGCCGGCTGCAGATCCTGACCAAGATCATCCTCCCGCTCGCCGTTCCGGGGCTGATCTCTGCCGCCATCTTTTCGCTGACACTGTGCTGGAACGAGTTCATCTACGCGCTCACGTTCCTGTCCTCGACGAACAACAAGACGGTGCCGGTTGCGATCGTGTCCGAATTCGTGGACGGCGACATCTACCGTTGGGGCTCGCTCATGGCCGGCGCCCTCGTCGGCTCGCTGCCGCTCGTGATCCTGTATTCCTTCTTCGTCGACTACTACGTCTCGGCCATGACGGGCGCCGTGAAGGAGTAGGCCCCCTCGCGAGGCTCGGCAGGGAACAGCCCCCGAACCCAGCGGGTTCGAGCCCTCGTGCGGGGAGGGCGTCATGGCGGGTTCGCGGCTGCTGGGGCGGGATCGGGACGAGGAGCCGGTGGCCGAGATCGCGGCCGTGCGGGCTCATGCCGAGCCGCTCCCCGCGATCGACGATCCGGCCTTCGGGGCGATGTTCGACCGTTTCGCGGAGGGCCGCGTGGTGCTGCTCGGCGAGGCCAGCCACGGCACGAGCGAGTTCTACCGCGCCCGGGCCGCGATCACGCGCCGGCTGATCGAGCGGCACGGGTTCACCATCGTCGCCGTGGAAGCCGATTGGCCGGATGCGGCCCATGTGGACGCCTTTGTGCGGGAGCGGCAACCGCCCGCGGCGGGCGAGGCTCCCTTCACCCGCTTCCCGACCTGGATGTGGCGCAACGCCGAGGTGCAAGCCTTTGTCGCCTGGCTCCGCGCCCACAATCGCGAGCGTCCGCCCGGCCAGCGCGTGAGCTTTCGCGGGCTCGACGTGTATTCCCTCGGAAGCTCGATCGCCGCCGTGCTCGACTACCTGGACAGGGTGGATCCCGAGGAGGCCAAGGACGCCCGCGGGCGCTACGGCTGCCTCACGCCCTGGCTGGCCGATCCGGCCCGCTACGGCCGCGCGGTGCTGTACGGCGACAAGAAGCCCTGCGAGCAGGCACTCCTCGACCAGTTGAACGAGCTGCTGGACAAGCGGCTCGATTACGCCGCCGGGGGCGGGGACGAGGCGTTCTTCGACGCGGTCCAGAATGCCCGCATCGCCCGCTCGGCCGAGCATTACTACCGCATCATGTACCAGGGCTCGACGGAATCGTGGAACCTGCGCGACCGGCACATGTTCGAGACGCTGCAGCGCCTGCTGGAGGCCGGCGGCCCGGACGCGAAGGCGGTCGTGTGGGCGCACAACTCCCATATCGGCAACGCCGCCGCGACCGCGATGGGCTGGCAGGGCGAGTTCAACATCGGCGAGCTGTGCCGGACCGCGTATCGCGACCAGGCGGTGCTGATCGGCTTCGGGACGGACCGGGGCACGGTGGCGGCCGCCGATGATTGGGACGAGCCGATGCGGATCAAGAATGTGCGGCCGGCCCGCCCGGACAGCCACGAGCGCGTGTTCCGTGATGCCGGGCTCGCTGCCTCGCTGACCGATTGGCGGCACAACCGCGACCTGCGCGAGGCGCTCGCCGCACCCCGGCTCGAGCGCGCGATCGGCGTCGTTTACCGGCCCGAGACCGAGCGTGCGAGCCACTACTTCGATGCGGTGCTGCCCGACCAGTTCGACGCCTTCGTCTGGTTCGAGGAGACCCGGGCGGTGACGCCCCTGCAAACCGGCCCGCGCGGAGGAGAAAAGGAGCTTTATCCGTTCGGGGTTTGAGGAAGGATTTTCCGGTTTCTCAACTTTCCCCAGAAAAGTTCCCGATTCTCGCGGCTGAGCTGAAACCGGATGCGTACGGTGCCGTTCACTCCCCATGCGCTCCGGCGGTAAAAGCTCGTTCTCCTCTCACGCGTCGCTCGAGACGCGCTGCGATGCCATGCTTCTCGGCAAGCTCGGCCATGAGCTGGCGAACATCTACCACGACAGCCTGCAGGCCCCGCTGCCTTCGGGGCTGCGGTCGCTGATCGACCGGCTGGAAGCTGCTCTCGACCAGGGGGAGGAGCCTGCGCCGCAGCCCGCCACCGCCCGCGAGCACATGATGCGCTGACAGGGGCGAGAGGTGGATCCTCGCTGCCCGCTGCGTCCGATGAAGCCGCCGCACGTTCGGCATGGACAAACCCCGGCGACCCTTGCTATGCCTCATCCCAAGGCGGGCGTAGTTCAGTGGTAGAACGTCAGCTTCCCAAGCTGAATATGCGGGTTCGATTCCCGCCGCCCGCTCCAATCCCCGCCCCAGGCCACGGCATGAGCCGCAGCGCCGTCTCGGCGGTTTCCGACATCCTTGTGAGTGGAAGCCTTTCGGCCAGAGCGATGCGCTGCGCGAGAGACCTCCGTGCAGCGCCGCCGGGGCGGTAGGCTCGTCGAAGCTGGCTGGGACAAGGCGGGCCGCGCGGGCGCGTCCGGTGCTGGCGGCTAGCGCCGGAGCTCGGGTGCGAAGGCCGGAAGCGGCCGGTTCAGCCCGGAGATGAGCCCGGCTGCGACGATGGCCAGGAATGTGGCCGCAAAAACCGCTCGAACCGGCATGTCGCGATCTTTCCAGCGATGCCGTTAAGATTTCGTGAGGGCGCGGGGGAGAGCTCCGGCCCAGAGCGAGGCAATCAGGGCGGCTCGGCCGCCGCATCCGCCGGTGGGCGGCCGCTCAGGTCGGCCAAGGGCGGGGTGGACGGGCGGGTGCTAACACATGTTAACCTCCACCCCGACGTGGAGGTGGCATGCTGTGGTTCTATACGCTCCGGCGGTTGTGTGACGGAGCGGAGTGGTCCGGCCGATACCCGGGCGACCAGACGGCCGTCTGGGACCTGTCCGCCGCAGCCGAGATCCGGTGCCGGCTGGCGAGCAGCGAAGAAGCCCTCGGTGCCTATGTTCTGGAGCGCTACCGGAACCAGGACGGCAACCGGGGACACCTCATCGCAGAGGTGAACGTGATTACGATCGAGCCGCTTGCTGCTGTGCCAGGATGAGCTCCCGCTCGATCTGGAAGCGGGCCTGATCGACGAATTCGCTGCGTTCCCGCTGGCTTAGCGGGATCCCGTGGCGGGCGTCGCCCTGGCCGCGTTCAACCCAAAGGCGATCACGGCGGCGGTTTCTCTGCTCGAAATTCTGCATCGCGAGCACCAGCACGCGCGGATCGACGACACTGTCCAAAGTCTCTGGTCCTCGTTCGAGCGCCCGCGCCCCTGGCCTTTGCCGGTTCGCGTCATCGCGGCAGAGTGAAATATGGGCAGCGAGGCTGCCGGAGGAAAATTGCGGAACGATTCTGATGCCGATCCTTGAAGTCGCCCAAAGAACCGCCTTGCGGTGCCGCAGGTGCTCTGCTTGGGTGTTTCCTCCCTGGACTTGGATCGCTCGCAATGGCGACACCTTTTTGTCCGGGCGAATTTCTATGCAGCTTCCGTCTCGCAACTGCAAGTGCAAGTAGAGCAGTGTTGCTGTCCTTTTTGTAGGCACGGGAAACCCGGCGAGGGACCGCCGCGTCGCGGGCGCCCGAGCGCCCCTCTGCGCGTGAGACAGCCGCTCGATAGAGTTTGCCGGCTCATTGAACTTCGCCTGTCCCCCGCGCGTGTTGGCTGGAGGATTGTCCCACATTCGAAGGTCCGCCGAGGGACCGTCTGGGTTCTCGTGATCTGTGGGAAGCGAACCAGTATGTCGCCC
>JAQGJZ010000034.1 GCA_028290385.1 Enterovirga sp. | reverse complement strand
CACCAATCCGCTTGCCCGTTACAGCCTGATGGCGCAGGGCGAGCAGCTTCACATTTCCAGCTGGCCGCCGGTCTGGCCGACGCGCCGCCCGGCTGCCGGCGGCAACTACGACAACGTCGCGGCGAATCGCATCCGGGCGGCGGCGCATTGCTTCGAGGCCAAGGTCTTCGGCCTCGTCACGGCCGGTGTGCTCGACAAGGCGGCACGCGACTTCCTGGTCGCACGTGATCACTCCGTCGCCGACGTGATCGATGCGACCCCGGGCGCCGCCTCCTTCTTCGTCGATCCGACGGGAGCCCAGATCGGCGAGTCCCTGCAGGCGGAGGAAGGCATCGTTTATGCGGAAATCGACCTGACGGCCTGCATCGAGCCCAAGCAGTTTCACGACGTCGTCGGCTACTACAACCGGTTCGACATCTTCGACCTCAAGGTCGACCGCAGGCGCCTCACGCCGGCAACCTTTCGGGGCGAGGGGCACGTCGCGGAGCCTGTCGCGGACGTCACGGGCGCCGAGGGCGTCCGATGAGCAGCGCGGAGAAGCACCTCCGGGTCGGAAGCCTTCTGTTCGACCAGATCGACCAGATCGATTTCACGGGGCCGTTCGAGGTGCTGTCCCGGCTGCCGAACTCCACCTTCCGCAGCTACGCGAAGGCACTCGATCCGGTCGTCGACATGAAGGGGCTGCGCATCCTGCCCGATGCGGCCCTGGACGAGAGCGGGCAGCTCGACGTGATCCACGTGCCGGGCGGTTTCGGGCAGGAAGCCGTGATGGAGGACGAGGCGATCCTCGGCTGGCTGCGCAGGCAGGCCGCGGGCGCCACGATGATCTTCTCGGTCTGCACGGGCGCCCTCGTTTGCGGCGCGGCGGGCCTTCTGGTCGGCAAGCGGGCCACCACTCACTGGGCCTCGTTCCACCTCCTGCCCTGGTTCGGCGCGATCCCGGTCGACAAGCGTGTCGTGATCGATGGGCGTTTCGTCTCAGCGGCCGGTGTCACGGCCGGGATCGACGGTGCCTTGCAGGTCGCGGCGCTGCTCCGCGGAGACGAGGCGGCGCAGTCGATCCAGCTCTACATGCAATACGCGCCGGAGCCGCCCTTCTCGGCCGGCACGCCCGAGACGGCGCCCCCCGCAATTCTCGCCGCCATGAAGGGTGCGGTCGCGGCCATGACCTCCCAGCGCGAGGCGACCGCCCGCCGCATCGGTGCCCGCCTCGGCATCGATCCGCCCGATCAGAGCTGACCGTATGAAGCTCAGCCCGATGCGGGCGCGGGCGTCGCGGCCCAAGCCCTGCATGTCGCAGCCGGATGACATCCTCATCAACCGCCAGGAGTGATCGCCATGGAGTTTGACCGTCGCCGCCTCGTCCTCGGAAGCCTCGCGGGCGTTTCGGGCACCGCATTGTCCGGCCTGCCCGCCTTCGCGCAGGGCAGCCAGCCGGCGAAGCTTGGGACCTTCCCGGAGGGCGTCGGTGCCGATTCCGTGTTCGTGGGCCTGACCATTCCGCTCACCGGTGTGTTTGCGGCAGACGGGCAGGACCTCAAGCTCGGCTACGAACTCGCCATTGCCCAGATCAACGCCGGTGGCGAGATCCCGGCGAAATGGGGCCTGAAGGGCGGGGGCGTGCTGGGCAAGCAGATCCGCTACCGGGTCGCCGACACCGAAGGGAAGCCGAACGTGGCCGTGCAGGCCGCGACCCAGTTCTTCCAGCGCGACAAGGCGATCATGATCTCGGGCTCGGTCTCGAGCGCAGAGGCGATCGCCCTCGAGGAACTCGCGTCACGGGAGAAGGTCCTCTACCTCGTCGGGGTCGCCGGTTCCAACGACGTCACCGGCAAGAACTGCCAGCGCTACGGCTTCCGCACGCAGCAGAACGCCTATTCCGGCGCCAAGGCCCTTGCGCCCGTCATCGCCAAGGCGCTGGGCAAGAACATGAAGATGGCATTCCTCGTGCCCGACTACACCTACGGTCACACGGTCTATGACAGCTTCGCCCAGTTCTCGAAGGCCGAAGGCTGGCGGCAGGTCGCCAAGGAGGTCGTGCCGCTGGGAACCAGCGACTATTCCTCCGCACTCCTGAACATCGCCAACAGCGGCGCCGACGTCTTCGTGAACATCGCGTTCGGGGCCGACGCGGTGGCCTCGACCAAGCAGGCCGAGCAGTTCGGCGTTCTCAAAAAGATGAAGCTCGCCGTGCCGAACCTTTCGGGCTTCCAGGACAAGGAACTCGGGGCGGAGATCATGCAGGGCGTCTACGGCACCTGCGACTTCTGGTGGTCGCTCGGGTCGACCAACTCGCTCGCAAAGACCTTCGTGGACACCTTCGTCGCCCAGAACAAGTACCAGCCGCGATGGGGCGCCCATATCGGCTACATGCAGACGTACCTCTGGGCGCTGACCGTCGAGCGGGCCGGCGGCTTCCATCCGGTTGACGTCATCAAGGCCTACGAGGCCTCCAAGGCCCAGCCCTACGAGACGACGCTCGGCAAGGTCTATTTCCGCGCCGAGGATCACCAGATGGTCCGGCCGGTCCCTGTCCTCGTCGGCAAGAAGCCGTCCGACATGAAAAGTCCGGAGGACTATTACGACCTCGTCGCCCTGGTTGACGGCGAGAGCGTCAGCAGCCCGCCCGAGCAGTTCGGCTGCAAGCTCGGCCCTTATACCTGAGCGGATCGATGCCGAGCTGGGCCACCCTGATGTCGCAGGCCTTCAACGGCCTTGCGCTCGGAACGCTGCTCGCCCTCGTGTCGAGCGGCCTCACCATCATCCTGGGCACGCTGGGCGTGCTCAACTTCGCCCATGGCGCCCTTTTCACGGTGGGCGCCTACGCGATCTTCGTCATCTTCCAGTACACCTCGTCCTTCTTGCTGGCCCTTCTCATCGGCTCGCTCTTTATGCTCGCCCTCGGGCTGTTGCTCGAGAGGATCATCGTCCGGTTGTTCTACGACCGGCCGCACGAAGACCAGATCCTCGTCACCTACGGAGTCGGCATCGTGCTGGTCGAGGCGCTCCGCACCGGCTTCGGCAGTCACGCGCAGCGCGTGCGCCTCCCGAGTTGGGGCACGGGCGTCTCCGAACTTGGCTTCATGATGTACCCGACCTACCGCCTGCAGCTCATCGGGATGGTGGCGGCGCTGTTGGTGACGCTCTACCTCGTCCTCTACCGCACGTCGCTCGGGCTGATCGTGCGGGCCGGTATCGACAATCCCGGCATGGTGGGGATCCTCGGCATCGACGTGCGCCGCACCTTCATGATCGTCTTCGCTGTCGGCTGCGTCGCCGTCGGCCTTGCGGGGATGCTGTATGCGCCCGTGGTGGCCGTGTCGCCCGACATGGGCGCGAGCTTCATGGCCCAGTCCTTCGTCGTCATCGTGCTCGGCGGTCTCGGCTCGTTCCCGGGCGCCGTCATAGGCGGGCTCATCGCAGGGGAAATCATCGCCATCACGAGCGCCTTCAACTCCGCCTATTCGGAAGTGATGCTCTACGGAGTGATGGCGCTCATCCTCGTGCTTCGGCCGCAAGGCCTGTTCGGCTCCGAGGGACGCGTCTGATGAAGCGTTCCGCCGGCCCGCTGCGGGCCGTCCTGCCGGAGACGATCCTGGCCCTCGTCCTCGTGGTGGCGCCGTTCGCGCTTCCGCCGCTCGGCTTCTCCTACGATCTCCTCTCGCGCGTGTTGAACTGGGGTTTGCTCGGCCTCGGCTTCGACATCCTGTTCGGCCTGACCGGCCTGCTGTCGTTCGGCCAGGCGGCTTTCTACGGCGTCGGCGGGTTCGTCACAGCCTACCTGCTGGTTTCCGGCAAGGTTGCGAGCGTCTGGCTTGCCCTGGGCATCGGCACCGCCGCGGCCGGGCTCTTCGGGCTCCTCGTGGGCTGGCTCGCGGTTCGTCGGATCGGCATCTACTTCACGATGATCACGCTGGCCTTCGGCCAGATGGCCTATTTCATCGAGAACTCGCCGCTGTCGGACTTCACGGGCGGCGAGAACGGCATCGCCGGCGTGCCCGTGCCGACGCTCGGCTTCGGGGAGGGCGCAATCCCCCTCTCGGCGGGCCTGCCGATGTACGGTCTCCTCGCGGTCGTCTTTCTGCTCGGCTTCGCCTTGGCCCGGCGGATCGTGATGTCGCCCGTCGGAACGATCCTTCTCGCCATTCGCGAGAACACGGGGCGCGTCGCGATGCTGGGCCACGATGTGCCCGGCTACAAACTCGCAGCCTTTGTGATCGCCGCGCTGTACGCCGGGCTCGCGGGAGGGCTCCTCGGCTCCTTCCAAAGCTACATGCCGCCCGACGCGTTCGCGCTGGAGACCTCCGGACAGCTCGTGGTGCAGACCATTGTCGGCGGCGTCGGCACGCTGATTGGCCCGCTGGTCGGGGCCGCGATCTGGCTGTGGCTGCGGGATAACCTGCAACTCGTGCCGGGTCTCGGCGCTTTCTGGAAGCTGATCCTCGGCATCGCGTTCATCGGCCTGGTGATCGGGCTGCGCCGCGGGATCTGCGGTGAGATCGCACATCGGATGAACAGGCGCCGCGAACGGGCGGCGCTGCGCCACGAGGCCGCTATCACGGAGGCTCTCGAGCAATCCGGCGCGGCCGTCGCGACCGAAACCGCGAAGGCGATTTTCGCCTCGCTCCCCCTCGCTGCACCGGGAGGGACCGCCGGGGAGGTGGCGCTCTCCGTGCGCCACCTGTCCCGCCATTACGGTGGCCTCAAGGCCGTCGACGACGTCTCGTTCGACATCCGGCGCGGCACGATCCACGCTGTGATCGGGCCCAACGGTGCCGGCAAGAGCACCCTGTTCAAGATGCTGCTCGAAGAGGTGTCGCCGAGCTCGGGCGAGGTTCTGCTCTTCGGCGAGCGCCTGACCGGGCTCGGCGTCACGCGCGCCGCCCAGCTCGGCGTCGCGAAGAGCAACCAGCTGAACCAGCTTTTCCCCAACCTCACCGTCCGCCAGAGCCTGCGCGTGGCGGCGCTCGCCCGCCGGCGCGGCAAGCTGCGGCTTGATCTGATCCGGCCCGCCGCATCTCTTCCCGAGGTGGAAGCCCAGGTTGACCGCGTGATCGATGCGCTGGGTCTGCACGACCGTGCCGAGACGCCCGCCCACATCCTCGCTTACGGCGAAAAGCGGCGCCTCGAGATCGGCATGGCGCTCGCGACCGGGCCGAACGTGTTGCTCCTCGACGAGCCGCTTGCCGGGATGAGCCCGGCCGAGCGGCTCGCGACCCGCGACTTGATCCGGGCGATCGCGGTCTCACGCACGGTGGTGATCGTCGAGCACGACCTCGACGCCATCTTCCAGCTCGCCGACCACATCACGGTGCTTCACGAGGGGCGGCTTCTCGCGGGCGGGCTCCCGGAGGAGATCGCCCGCGACCAGGCCGTTCAGGACGCCTATCTCGGAGGGCTGCACGCCGATGAGCCTGCTTGAGGTTGAGAAGATCAACACGCTCTACGGCGACAGCCACGTCCTGTTCGACCTGTCGCTCCACGTCGAGGACAAGGAAGTGGTCGCCCTCCTCGGCCGAAACGGCGCCGGCAAAACGACGACTTTGCGCACCATCATGGGCGTCCTCGCGCCACGGAGCGGTACCATCCGGCTCGGCGGCAAGCCGATCGGGGGGCTGCCGCCCTCGGCGATCGCTCGGATCGGCATCCAGCTCGTCCCGGAGGAGCGCGCCATCTTCGGCAGCCTCACGGTCGAGGAGAACCTCCGTATCGCAGCCCTGACCGCGGAAAAGCCGTGGTCGCTCGATCGGATCTACGGCGTCTTCCCACGGCTGAAGGAGCGCCGGACATCCCTGGGCAAGACATTGTCGGGCGGCGAACAGCAGATGCTGGCGATCGGCCGCGCCCTGATCCGCGATCCGCGGATCATCCTTCTCGACGAGCCCTTCGAGGGGCTTGCTCCGCTGATCGTGCGCAACCTCGTCGACATCAGCCGCGAACTCGCTGCCGAAGGGCGGACCATGATCGTCGTGGAGCAGAACGTCGCCGCGGCCCTCAGCTTTGCCGACCGCGTCTACGGTCTCAACAACGGCCACGTCGTCTACGAGGGTTCGGCGGCGGAGCTGCGCCAGAAGCCCGAGCTGATGACCTCGTTCACGGGCGTAGGAAGTCACGCGGCTGGCTGAAACCCGGCATCCGGCATTCGTCGCCGGCAGGGTGAGCGACGTGAGCCGCGAGAGCGCGCTCCATTATATCAGGGATCTGTCCCTCTCGCCCGCCCCCGCCGGCGCCTCAGCGGCGTGCGCAGACCTGGAGCTGGTAGCGCAGATCCTGGGTGGCGTTGGTGAGGGCGGCTTCCGAGCGCGGCACCGCGGAGCGGATCGCCTCGAAGCGGCGGGCTGCGGCCGCCACCTCGGCGTCGCCGTCGCGGATCAGCCGCGGCACGTCGAGATCGGCGTCCGCCCTGGCCCCGTCCACCTGGCGAACGAGCCGGGCGCACTCCGCGCTCGAAAGCGGGGCGGCGCTTGCGGGCCCGGGCAGCGCGACGGCGCAGGCCGCGAGCACCATCGCCGTGACGGCATGGGTTGTGAGCATCTTCGTCCTGCAGCCGGAGCCGGTGATCATTGTGCGACGATCCAGTGGTGTGCGTCGCGAGCGACGGCGGCGGACATGAGGTCGTAAGGTCTGGCGGGGCGAACGGGCCCGCGCGCCATCCAAAGGATGACCCGGCGCAGGCCGCACCATAGCGGCGAAAGCGGCCGGGACAAACCTCGTCGGTGTTGCCCCCGCTGCCTGAAAAGATGGGGCGCGCGGGGGCGTTTATAAGGCCGGACGGGCGGTTTATTCCCGGCCGCACCAGGCCTCGCGATCGTGGACATTGCCGCGGCCCGATGCTTCAACAATGCCTCCCTGCGCGGGAGGTGCGTGATGGCGGTCAGCTTGAACGAGCTGCGGCTGGCGGTGAGCCACAGGGCCGGCGACGAGATGGCCGTGACCTTTGTCGACACCGAGGAGGTGGTGCTCGCCGCCCCGCCGGAAGGCGCCTGGAGCGGCGCGGTGTTCTCGTTCCGCGTCGAAGGACACAGTAGAAGCGAGATGTGCTTCGCCTGGCCCGTGCAGGTCGCGGACGGCACCATCGAAATACCCGTGATATTCCGAAGTAGCCGGATCAGAACGGCGGCCGAAGCGCTTCGATCGGCGCCGCCATCTGGGCCCGCCGTGCCGGTCGCGCTGAACGGCCGCGAGATCATGTAGGGTTCTGCCACGCCCGGGTGCCGTTGAGCCTTTGTCGAACTGTACGGGGCATCGGGAGCGGGCTAGATCAGGGGTTCGAGTTCGCGCCAGGTTTCGCATGTCCAATGCTCTGCGTGTGGCCCATGGGGCGTTCGGCCGTGTCGCCCTGCTCGACATGGACCGGCAGCTCGTTCGCCATGCCCATCCGCATTGCCATGTCCTGCTGAAGGTCGAAGGCGCCGACACGCAATTCTCCGTGCGCAACGACCTCGCCCGGCTGACGGACCAGAGCGCCGTCCTGATCAACGCTTGGGAGCCGCACGCCTATGCGCACGATCCGCGCCGGCCGCGCACCATCATCCTCGCCCTGTATATCGAGCCGGCCTGGCTGCGCTCGTTCCGGCCGAACTGGGTCGCGAGCGGCGCGCCGGGGTTTTTCGAGCAATCGGCCGGCGAGATCTCGCCGCGGATCCGCAAGCTGACCAACGATCTCGCGGCCACGATGGTGAACGACCCGGATGCGACGGGGGAGCAGGAGCGGCTGCTGGCCGACCTCATGATCGCGGTGGTCGAGCGCTTCACGCCGTGGCGCAGCATCGCGACCTCGCTGCGCGACCTCGCCAAGCAGGGCATCGTCGACCATCGGATCCGCCGCGCGATCGAGGCCATGCGGGTTGATCCGGGCTCCGTCACCGACATGACCACGCTCGCCCGGCACACCGGCCTGTCGCGGGCGCAGTTCTTTCG
Source organism: Enterovirga sp. (assembly GCA_028290385.1). GTDB lineage: Bacteria > Pseudomonadota > Alphaproteobacteria > Rhizobiales > Beijerinckiaceae > Enterovirga. The sequence continues at coordinate 1,816 of JAQGJZ010000034.1, read as the reverse complement.
CGCCTTCGAGAGCTCGATCCGCGTGCCGCCGCGGGTGTTCCTGAACATGCTGCGGATGGAAGCCGCCGTGAAGGCCGTGGTCGACGGAAGGGACACGTTCGCGACCATCAGCGACCGGCTCGGTTTCAGCGCGCCGGCGCATTTCACGCGCTTCTTCCGCGACCATGCCGGCGCGACGCCGAGCGAATTCCGCAGCGTCACCTGCCTGAAACAGGCCGCCTGACGCCCGCGCCGAATTTGAGACGTTTCGGTAAGCCGTGAGATGCTTCGGTATCGCCAAGCCGAGCCGGCCTGACGACACTTCCCCCAGGCACCTCAGAGTGCCCGTGGAGGATGCCGGGGCTCATGGAGCTTCCTGTTCAAGGTTGGGTCGGCCGTTCGGTTCAGCGCGTCGAGGACGCCGCGCTCCTGACCGGCCGCGGCCGCTATATCGACGACCTGGGCACCCGCCCGGGCACGCTCGAAGCCGCGATCCTGCGCTCGCCGCACGCGCATGCCGAGATCACGGCGATCGACGCCGAGCGGGCGCGCGCGCTGCCGGGTGTCGCGGCCGTCCTCACGGGCGAGGACATCAAGGCGTTCACGGCCTCCATGGTGGTCGGCGTCAAGGCGCCGCTGGAATCCTGGCCGATCGCGACCGACCGCGTGCGCTATGTCGGCGAACCTGTCGCCGTTGTCGTGGCGCGCGACCGCTACGTCGCGGAGGACGCGCTCGACCTGATCGAGGTCGCCTACAAGCCGCTCCCGGCCATCGTGGATCCCGTCGCCACCCTGGCCGAGGGCGCGCCGATCCTGCATCCCTCGCTCGGCAGCAATCTCGCGAGCGAGCGCAGCTTCCGCTATGGCGATCCCGAGGCGGCGTTCGCGGCCGCCCCGCACCGGATCGCGGTGGATGTCAGCTATCCGCGCAACAGCTGCACGCCGATCGAGACCTATGGGGTTTTGGCCGAATACGAGCCCGGTGACGACAGCTACGACGTCCTCGCCAATTTCCAGGGCCCGTTCAGCATCCATGCGGTGATCTCGCGGGCCCTGAAGGTGCCCGGCAACCGGCTGCGCCTGCGCACGCCGCCGGATTCGGGTGGCAGCTTTGGGGTCAAGCAGGGCGTCTTCCCCTACATCGTCCTGATGGCGGTGGCGGCGCGCGTCGCGGGCCGGCCGGTGAAGTGGATCGAGGACCGGCTGGAGAACCTCGCCGGCGCCGTCTCGGCCACCAACCGCGTCACGCGGCTCTCCGCCGCCGTCGAGGCGAACGGGCGCATCATGGCGCTGGATTGGGACCAGATCGAGGATTGCGGCGCGCATCTGCGGGCGCCTGAGCCCGCCACGCTCTACCGCATGCATGGAAACATGACCGGCGCCTACGCGATCAGGCATGTCGCGATCCGCAACCGCGTCGTACTCACCAACAAGACTCCGACGGGGCTGAACCGGGGCTTCGGCGGGCCGCAGGTCTATTTCGCGCTCGAGCGCCTCGTGCAGCGGATCGCGATCGAGCTGAACCTCGACCCGATCAACGTCTTCCGGGTCAACTTCGTGCCCGCGGACGCGTTTCCGTACAAGACCGCGACCGGGGCCTTGCTGGATTCCGGCGAATACGAGCGCACCATGGACGCCGCGCTCAAGGATGGTGGGCTCGCCGAGCTGACCGCCCGCCGCGACCAGGCGCGGGCGGAAGGCCGCCTTTACGGCATCGGCTACACGGCCGTGGTGGAGCCCAGCGTCTCCAACATGGGCTACATCACGGCCGTGCTGCAGCCGGCGGAGCGCAAGAGGGCCGGACCCAAGAACGGCGCGCAGGCGACCGCGACGATCA